>CAXTBQ010000014.1:1985-13827 GCA_964242065.1 uncultured Terriglobus sp.
GTGCCGCAACGATCTGGTGCCGGCAGCAAAGAGGCTTCCTCAGCCAACGGCACGGACAACAGCACGACGCCCAACAGGAGCCACGAACCAAGCTCCTGGTTCAGCACGCAAGTATTCTTTCCCGTCCAACCGATACCGGCGAGTTGCGCAAACCATCGCTCTACGACGGGTCCAGTGTCTACATAGGCCCGTGTCTGAATGGGATCATCCGGCAGGAGCCGGAAGATCTCAGCTTCTATCTTGCGCAGGCCGGCCAGGAGCACGTCATGGTAATCCGTTGGCAGGCCGTGTGCACCGCTCCAGGCATACCGAGCGATCCATCCGCTGCCCTCCGGCGGAGGATCCAAAGAGTTCGGTGCGGCGGCGTGATAGTTCACCGCGCAGACCACGACGGATCGGGCCCACGGCACAGCTCTCTGCAGTGAGGAACGCATTGGGACACCTTCCGCATCGGCCCGCAGCAGCCACGCCATCTCACCCGCAAATCCCTTGGCCGCCCAATCCGCAAAGCGCGCGTGCTGCAGCCGCTCCTGTGGCGAACCGGGTTCGGGCACTGCTGCGATGCCGCAGAGGTCAAAACCCGCCGAGCGCGCCTCTGCTTCTAACGCCTGCCGCACAGTGCGGGTCAGCCTCGCCATGGCACACTCCTGTTGCGCGAAAATATACCTAGATGCTATGCCCTGTGCACGCCTAGGGGGCTAGCTTCCAGTGAGTGTGGGTGCTGCCGGGTTGGCAGTCGGATCGCGCGCGCCTTGCATGATCACGGTGCTGGTGGGCGTGCCCAGCGGAATGCCCTCCTTCTCGAATGCAAGCAGCAGCTTGCGCCGGATGGCGCGGAGAATGCCGTCTCGCTGGTTGGCGCGGACGCGGATGTTGATCGTGTAGATCACCTCACGGCCGCTGATCCTGTCCACTCCGAGGATGTCCGGGTCTGCCACGGCGACGTTTGCGAAGGCAGGATCACGCCGTACCTCGAGCGAGACCTGCCGCAGGATCTCCAACACGCGGTCGGGATCGGCCGAGGCGTCCACTGACACCGGCAGCGACGCTACCGAATACTGACGTGACTGGTTCGACACCGTGGCGATCTGCGAGTTGGGAATGAAGTGGAGCGTGCCGTCGCCGTCGCGCAGCGTAGTGGAGCGCAGGGACAGGTCTTCCACCGTGCCAGTCAGGCCGGCGATGCGCACCACATCGCCTACGTTGAACTGGTCTTCCACCAAAATGAACGCGCCGTTCAGCATGTCTTTGAACAGGGACTGCGCGCCAAACGAGATTCCCAGACCGACCACGCCGGCGGATGCCAGCAGCGGCTTCAGGTCGATGTTGAAAAGTGGCAGGACCTGCAACGTAGTGAGGAAGCCAATGAGCCCGTAGCAGGTGGCGCGGAAAATCGCGGCAATGGTGCGGAGCTGCGATGCCCGCTGCGGATTGCCCACCAGCGTGTTGGCAACGGCACGGATGCGATGCACAAAAAACGACACCACGCGCGCCAGCAGAAACGCAATCAGCAGAATGATCAGCAGTTTGGGCAGATCGTGGCGGGCAAAATCGATGATGTCGGCATGCCATTGCTGGCCAAGTGCGTGGAAATTTTCATCCTGCGGATGCGCTTGTGTGATTGCTGCCGCGGTCTGGGATAACAGCATGGAGTTGTGCCTTCCGTGGTGGAGGTCCCGGGTAGTATGAGGAACAGGACGTCAGATGTGAGCATGGCGCAGCGCGAGCAGACGGGCAAGCAGATGGGCGCGGAGCGGCAGGCGGGAGGGCGAAGAATGCGTGGATGGTCTTGGCAAGGCACAGCGGGGATGGCACTGCTGCTGTGCGGCTGCGCGCCGGGCCAGCCAGGCACCTATCTGCAGAGTGGAACGGGCACAACGTCAAGCAGCAACTCCAGCAATCGCGGTGTTGTATACTCCGGCGCTGGAAATCCGGCTTCGGACGATTTCAGCTTTGATCCCAACATGTCGCACCGGCAGATGGTGTCGCGGCGCGAAGATCTAAAGCGACGCATGACAGAAAACGCGGCGCGCCTGCTGACGCTAACACACGATCTGCAGGCGGAACTGGAACACCGTGAACCCACAGAGGCGGACGGCAAGCGCCTGGACGAAATCGCGAAGCTGGCGCGCACCGTGCGCGATCAGATGCGGCAGTAATCGAGCTTACGATGCGCCACCGCCACCTGACATGCATCTTCGGCTTGATCGCAGCCACGGTATTGCTGTGTGCCTGTCCAGCAGGCGCGCAGGCCGGTGCTCCCGCTGTACCGGCGGGGAGCGCCTCCGCCGCCACCCAGCCCGTAATACCGACGGCTGCAGACAAGCAGAAAGCAATGCAAGCAGACATGACGCGCCTCCTGCAGCTTGCACGCCAACTGAAAGCCGCTGTGGACAAGAGTCGCAAGGACGAGTTGTCCATGCAGGTTATCCGCGAGGCAGATGAGATCGAGAAGCTCGCGCGGTCTGCAAGAAGCCGAATTCGCTGATCACGGTTTGTACGCCAAGGCGGTTGCGGCGTTCACCAAACCGTAAGGCATTCTTGCCGTAGGCGCGGCCGAGGCGCGCAGCGCGGCCAACACGGTAGGCGCCAGCCAGTCAGGATGTGCCGCCCGCACAAGCGCCGCGACGCCCGCCACCAGCGGCGCTGAAGCGCTGGTTCCAATCGCCTGAACGTACTGCGCATGACCCAGGTTGAAGCAGCCAAAGGAATGGTTCGCGTCAGCGGGTAGCCCGTCCGCCGTGTTGACGAGTCCGGTGGAGCAGGCACCGCGCACCCAGCCGGACAGGCCCTCGTCACTGCCAACGGGATAGCTGCCGCCAGGTGCAGCCACCGCGTTCAGGCCGGAGCCGAAGTTGCTGTAGTAGGGCATCGTAACCGCTCCGGCGGTGCAGGTAGAGCCCGCCTGCAGGTTTTCGGCGCAATCGGGGTTGGTGGACGCCACCACAGCCAGCACATCGCGAGACTGCGCGGGGAACTCGACATAGCGTGGATCGGACAGGTTCAGTGCGTCATTGCCGATGGCTGCCACCAGGATCGCGCCCGCCTGTGACGCGGCGTGCGTCGCGCGATCGAAGCTGGCCTTGAGTCCGGCAGAGTCGCCACTGTAGAGGTCCAAGGTCACGCTCATCGACAGCACAATGACATCGGCATGCTGGGCCACGGCGTCGTCAATGCCCTGCAGCACCCAACTCAACAGCCCGGAAGCCTGGCCGGCTGCGCACTGTGCCGCGATCGTGCCGCCTGTGCCCGGCATCCGCTGCAAGACCTTGATGTTCAGCAGTGTTGCCGACGGAGCGACGCCTACCACGCGCCCGGTTCCGCTGCCAACCGCACCTGCCGCCAGAGAAGCTACCCACGTTCCGTGGCCGGTCTGGTCCTGCGGCGAGCCGTCATCACACGGGCTGGGCTGCGCTGCCTGGTTGATTTCCGAGATGTTCAGGGAAAGGTTGGGTGCGATGTCGGGGTGTGTGCTGTCCACGCCGCTATCCAGCACGGCGATGCGTACGCCGCGGCCGGTTGAGGTTGCCCACGGACCGGCGATGGTGCTTCCGGCGATGCCGCCCCCATAACCGCCCACAGCGCGAACAGCCCATCCCTGCGGCGAACCGTTGTAGAACGTGTCCGTGACCGGCTCAGCCGGTGCGATCATCCGTGGCACATTGGCGCGCAGCGTGGGTGCGGTGCGGCCTTCATCCGCCGCGACGGAAAGCAGTGCCCGGGCCTGCATGCGGCTCCCGGAAATGGGGCGGTCACGCACCACGTACTCGACTGCGGGGTCGGCGCGCAGGTGCGACTCTGCCGCCGCAGAGGCAGTGACCAGGGCTGTACCAAAGCGTTCGTGCCGGTGCAGCAGAAGACCGCCTGCGCGTGTGGCGGACTCTTCCGCATCACCGGGGATGCTGCCGTTGCGGTACACCACCAGCAGCCGGTGCATCACTTCCGCATTGACGGTCTGCGCCTGCAGCAGTCCTGCGGCCAGCAGAAGAAGGAGGTCGCGAAAAGCGGCACGAAAGGTGCTGTGGCTCTGCATGGTGGGCCCTCATTGGAAGATCGCGGAATTGTGGTCGCGCAAAGAGCACGGCTGCGCAACAGTCTGCGGTGCCTTATGCTCTGAATCGCAACAGTGGCCTTATCGGCGATGACTTCCACCGCTTGAACCGCGCCCGCACGGCCCGCTTTACAATTCCCATGGGAGAGCGCAGCCTCCCAGCAGTTGTAGGAGGCAGGGCAGGCAAGACATGGCGACGCACGCGATGACAGCAGGAGTGGGCGAACCAATCACGCCCGGTGCGCTTAGCAGTGTGCTTACCCGGGAGGAGCTGATCCGCTTCTACCGGCTCATGGTCCTGTCACGAAAGACGGACGACCGCGAGATCCTTCTGAAACGTCAGCAAAAGATCTTCTTCCAGATATCCTGCGCGGGGCATGAGGCACTGCTGGTGGCCGCGGGCATGACCATGCGTCCGGGCTATGACTGGTTCTTCCCGTACTATCGCGATCGTGCGTTAGCTTTGGCGCTCGGGCAGTCTGTGACGGACCAACTGCTCCAGGCCGTTGGAGCGGACGACCCCGGCAGCGGAGGCCGGCAGATGCCGTCGCACTGGACTAGCAAGCCGCTGCACCTGGTGTCGCCATCGTCCTCTACCGCGACACAGTTGCTGCACGCCGTGGGCTGTGCAGAGGCCGGCCGCTATTACCGCGAGCACCCAGACGCCGCGGGCGGCCGCTACGGCGCAGGCGACTATCGCCGGTTTAAGGACGTGAGTTGGCAGCAGGATGAGGTGGTGTACACCTCGCTGGGCGAGGGCAGCACCAGCCAGGGCGAGTTCTGGGAAGCGCTGAATACCGCCTCCAACGCAAAGTTGCCGGTGCTCTTTGTGATCGAGGACAACGGCTACGCCATCTCCACGCCGGTTGAAGCCAATACGCCCGGCGGCAACATCTCGCGGCTGGTGGCGAACTTCCCGAATTTCCACTTCGTCGAGGTGGACGGCACAGACCCCATCGCCAGCTACGAAGCGATGCGCGATGCGGTCGCCTATTGTCGTGCGGGCCTCGGACCGGCGCTGGTGCATGGTCACGTGATCCGCCCGTACTCACATGCGCTAAGCGACGATGAGCGTTGGTACAGACACACCTCCGAGCTCGAAGCCGACGCTCTGCGCGATCCCATCGTGCGTATGCAGACTCACCTGCTGCAGGACGGAGTGTTGACCGAAGACGAACTGAACCGCCTGCACCGCGAGGTGGAGAGCGAGGTGCGCGCCGCCGCCGATGCTGCACTTGCAGCGCCGCTGCCGCGGGTGGAGGACATCGACAAGCACGTCTATTCCGAAGACCTGAGTCCGTCTGCGGCCGTGTTCGTGTCGGAACCTGCGCCTGCAAACGGTGACACCGATCACACTATAGCCGACCTGATCAATCACACCCTGCGTGACGAGATGGCTCGTGATGAACGGATGGTGATCTTCGGAGAAGACGTGGCGGATGCCTCGCGGGATGAGCACCTGCGCACGGGAGCGATCAAAGGCAAGGGCGGCGTGTTCAAGATCACGACAGGATTGCAGACAGAGTTCGGATCGGACCGGGTGTTTAACTCGCCGCTCGCAGAGGCCAACATCACGGGCCGCGCCATCGGCATGGCGGTGCGTGGTCTCAAACCGGTTGTGGAAATTCAATTCTTTGATTACATTTGGCCCGCTATGCATCAGTTGCGAAATGAATTAGCGGTTTTGCGCTGGCGCTCCAACGGCAATCACAGTGCGCCCCTGGTGATGCGTGTGCCCATCGGCGGCTATCTTACGGGCGGCTCCATCTACCACTCACAATCGGGGGAAAGCATCTTTACGCACACGCCGGGCATTCGCGTCGTGATGCCATCGAGTGCGCTGGATGCCGCGGGTTTGCTGCGCACTGCGATCCGCTGCGATGACCCTGTTCTGTTCCTGGAGCACAAACGGCTCTACCGTGAGAGCTATGGGCGCGCACCCTACCCGGGGCCCGAGTACTGCATACCCTTCGGCAAAGCGAGAACCGTGCTGCCCGGCAAAGACCTCACCCTGGTCACCTACGGGGCGGTAGTGCCTCGCGCATTGCAGGCGGCGCTCCGGTTGAAGCGAGAAAAGAACATTGAGGCGGAGGTGATCGATCTGCGATCGCTTTCGCCTTACGATTTTGAAGCGATCGCGGAGAGCGTCCGCAGGACCAGCCGCGTGATTATTGCGCACGAGGACATGCGCAGTTGGGGCTTTGGCGCGGAACTCGCCGCACGAGTGGCAGACGAACTCTTCCATGACCTGGATGCGCCGGTGCGCCGCGTGGCAGGACGGGACACGTTTGTGGCGTACCAGCCCCTGCTGGAAGACGCGATTCTGCCGCAGCCGGACGATATCTACCGCGCAGTGGCGGAGTTGGCCGCGTTTTAGGGGCCTGTGACTCGATAACCTACCGCCTTTTTTTAGACCCCGGCGCATCGGCAGCGCCGGGCACACTTCCATGCAAAGTGGTTACGAGCGGACAAAATGTTGCCGTAACGCAACACGTTGTCGTCCTCCGGGTTCTTTCTGGTGCGGCGAAGCGTTGCTGCTGCGGAGGCTACCGCGATGCGTCCTGAGCGTGACGGAGTTCGTTCCATGATCATTCCGGCGCTTTGCGGCAGCCTCTTCCTGGGCAGCTTGCCGGCTTCCGCGACAAACGCGGCGAAGCCCGCTCTGTCCAAGAAGCTGCCGAAATCTGCGGCGATCGATCTCCTGCTGAATCGCTTCACCTTTGGCCCCACTGCAGCCGATCGGGAAACTGTGGAGCGGCTTGGTATCGATGGATGGCTGCAGCAGCAGCTTCAGCCGCAGACAGTCGACGATTATTCGCTGGAGCGTCGGCTGGACACATACCCCGCGTTGCGTATGTCGCAGGCCGATCGCCTGCGCCGCTACCCGGAGCCGGCCGCGCTGCGGCAGATGGCCCGCACCGGCATGTTGCCGACCGATCCGGAAGAGCACGCAATCGTCAGCGACCAGGTGGAGTTCTACCAGATGCGCAAGGACAACAAGGCGGCTGGGGCCGTACCCGCCTCCGCGGTGGCATCGGTCGTTCGCCAGCTGGGCGGCATCGGTCCACAAACGGTCGCGCCCGCAACCGGCAAGTCCGTCCAGATGGGCGATGACGGTAACCTGGAGCAGACCACGCAGCCCATGGCGAAGCCGCGGGTCGATGCCATCCTGAACATGGACCCGGCCGACCGCTACGGGCGCCTGCTGAGCATGCCTCCGGCCGAGCTGATCGCGCTGCGCAAGGCGGTTCGTGGACCGCTGGAAGGCAAGCTGGTCCAGGGCATGACGCCAATCGAGAAGGAGACACTGCTTTCGCTGACCGGTACAAACCGGATGATCAACATGGAAATGCAGGGCTCCAGGCTTTTACGCGACATCTATAGCCGTCGCCAGGTGGAAGCTGTCATGACCGACTTCTGGCTGAACCATTTCAACGTGTTCAGTGGCAAGAATGGCCAGGAGCCGTCGCTGCTGCCGGACTACGAAAAGGCAATCCGTGCGCACGCTCTGGGCCGCTTTGAAGATCTGCTGATTGCCACTGCGCAGAGTCCAGCCATGCTGATGTACCTGGACAACGCCACAAGCACCGGTCCAAATAGCGATGTGGCCATGCGCCAGCGCCGTAACAGCAAGGGGAAAAGTAATACCGGCCTGAACGAGAACTACGCCCGCGAACTAATGGAATTGCACACCTTGGGCGTGAACGGCGGATACACCCAACGCGACGTAACGGAAGTGGCCAAGGTGTTCACCGGGTGGACGCTGGAGCGGCCGAACGATGGCGGTGACTTCACCTTTGCCGTCAACCGCCACGAACCCGGCAGCAAGAACGTGCTCGGCAAGAAGATTTCTGAAGGGGGAGAGCAGGAAGGCCGCCAGGTGCTGCACATGCTGGCCATCAGCCCGGCTACTGCGCGCTTCATCTCTACAGAGATCGCACAGCGTTTCGTCAGCGACACACCGCCACAGGCCATGGTGGATCGCATGGCGAAGACCTTCGTTGCAAGCAGCGGCGATATCCGGCAGGTGCTGCTCACGATGGCGCATTCCCCTGAGTTCTTTTCGGTGGCCACGGTGAACGCGAAGCTGAAGACGCCGCTTGAGTACGTCACCTCTGCCGTGCGTGCCTCGGGCGTGGACGTGACCAATCCCATGCCGCTGGTGCAGTCGCTGCAGCAGCTTGGCATGCCGCTGTATGGGTGCCAGCCGCCCACGGGTTACAAGTGGGATGAGGCGACGTGGCTCAGCTCGTCGGCGCTGGTCAATCGCATGAACTTCGCGCTTTCCTTGAGCACCAATCGTATCGGCGGCGCGTCCGTGGACTGGACGCCGGTGCTGCAGGGGGACGCGACTCTCCAGCAGGTCAATCTGGACTCGGCGGCGGCGAGTGCGAACCCGGAGAGCGTGCGGAAGGAGCAATTACTGGAAGCTCGCCTGATGACCAATCCGGTCAGCACGCAAACGCGTGTCGCCGTCCTCTCGCAAGGCAATGACGAAACAGCCAAGCAGGCTGCGCAGCAGTTTGCTGCATCACCGAACGGGCGTATGCTGACGGACGCCGAGAAGGAAGCCATGCAGCAGGACCGGCTGGATGCCATGATGGCAGGCAAGACCAGGGGTCCGAAGGGCTCGGGCATGTCGCAGCATGGGCTGGGTGTGATGCCGGTCAAGCCAGGGCCGCTGCCAGCAGACAAGGAAGCGGCTGCCATGGCGGGATTGCTGCTGGGTTCTCCGGAATTCCAGCGCCGGTAAACAAGTGTCGTCATTCTGAGCGGAGCACGTAGTGCGCAGCCAAGAATCCCGATCAGGGCTGTGTAGGCGAGAGCTTCAGGGAGTTGGCGACAGAACCGAAAGCACCTGTGCAGAGCGAACATAGCAAGGGATCGTTCGTTGGCTCAGCATGACGCTGAAAGGGTGTACAAAGCATGACGGAGAGGTGAGCACCGTGGTTTCAAGACGCGCATTTGTAAAGAACGGCGCACTGGCACTGGTGGGAACGGCCGCGGTGCCCAGCTTTCTGGTCCGATCCGTAATGGCGCAGCAAACGGCGGCGCGCGCGGGCGGCAAGAAGCTTGTGGTACTGTTCCAGCGTGGCGCGGCGGACGGCCTGAACATTGTAGTGCCCTACTGTGAAAAGAACTACTACGCCATGCGTCCGAGCATCGCGATCCAGCCGGCCCAGGTGCTGGATCTAGATGGGCAGTTCGGGCTGCATCCGGCCATGGCACCGCTGCGCCCTTTGTTTCAGCAGGGTCACCTGGCGGTGGTTCACGCGGTGGGTTCGCCGGATGTGACGCGCTCGCACTTTGACGCGCAGGACTATATGGAGAGCGGTACCCCGGGCCTTAAGAGCACTCAGGATGGGTGGCTGAATCGCGCACTGCAGGCCGAGCGTGTGGACCCTAAAGTGGCAACTGCTTTCCGCGCTATTGCTCTGGGAACGCAGGTGCCGCGCACCCTGCAGGGACGGCTCCCCGCGATCGCCGTGTCGAACTTGCAGGATTTTTCCGTAGGCGGACGCGGATCTTCCACATCTGCAGCTTCGAACGCGTTCCAGGCCATGTACGCTGGCGCGAACGATCGTATTTTGAGCGGTGAAGGGCAGGAGACGTTTGAAGCCGTGAAGATGCTCAAGGCGGCCGATCCGGCGCACTACCAGCCTGCCGCTGGTGTGGTTTATCCCGGCACCCCTTTCAGTAACAGCTTGAAGCAGATTGCGCAGTTGCTGAAAGCCAACCTGGGCGTCGAGGCTGCTTTTGCAGACATAGGAGACTGGGATACGCACCAGGGGCAGGGCGGCACGCAGGGCAGGCTGGCGAACCGGCTGAAAGAGTTCTCTGAAGCGGTCGCGGCCTTCTGGAATGACATGGGACAGGAAGCCGAACACCTGACGCTGGTGACTATGAGCGAGTTCGGTCGAACGGCGCGGCAGAACGGTACGGGCGGTACCGACCACGGCCACGGCAACGTGATGTTTGTGCTGGGCGGCCGCATCCGCGGCGGCAAGGTGTACGGTCGCTGGCCTGGGCTGGACGACGACCAGCTGAACGATGGGCGCGATCTGGCGGTGACCACAGATTTCCGTCAGGTACTGGGTGAAGCTGCCTACCTGACGCTCGGCACACGTGACCTCAGCGCAATCTTTCCCGGCTCCACAGTGTCACCTGCGCAATTCCTGCAGTTCGCGCAACCCGCGTAAGACCGTAGTGGAATCACCCGTGATTCCATAATCGAAAGAACCTGATTTTGCTCTTCAGGTTTTCATAGAGAGAGCGCAACCTTTAAAGAAATCGGGCGTCTTACCCGATGTAGCAAGCAGTACGCCGGGGTCAACCTTCCACGATTCCGGTTTCACCTATCCGCACCAAATCTTCCCACCTTTATGTAAGGCCTCCTGAATACCGGGGGCCTTCACTTCATGCTGGCGGAATGGGCAGCAGTTGTGGCGTACGTGGCAGATAGGTGTCCAGAAAACGGGAGAGCGCGTCTGCTTCTTGTTTCGCATCGTGCGTTGGGACTTCAACGGTCAGCTTGGGATCTGCGGCCCGTCGGTACACATCACGCCGGTTGGCGTCGAGTACGCCTACGGAGTAGAGCAGCTTTGATTGCTTGACGGATTGCAGCCCATCGAGCGAGAAATTGTCATGAAACACAACACTCACAGGGAACAGCTTCGAGCGAGGATCACGATGTACGCGCAGGAGCACGTCCGGGTCGGCGTTGTATCCGATCAGTGCCGCCGCGTCGGTATGCTGCTCCAGTAGCTGCGTACCTAAAGAGACGCCCACGCCGCTACCGAAGACAAGAATGTGATTGGGCGCGATCCTGCGTGTTTGCACCAGGTATTTCCACGCCGTGTTTGCGTCTTCGAGCATGCGCAACTCGCTAGGGTGCGGCTGGGGCGGGTTGCGGCCATAGCCGCGGTAGTCGAAGGCAAGCACATTCAGGCCGGCATTCTGCAGCGACTGGATCTGCGTTCCATCTCCTGCATCGAGTTGTCCATCGGCGTCGCGAAGGTAAAGAACCGTGTCACCAGTGTTGCCGGCTGCGCCCTGGCCTGATGGAAACCACTGTCCACCAGCAGGAACGCTGCCTTGTGTTCCGTCCCCAAAGCGTACGTGCTCGGCTGAAAGGGCGGTATCCTTGCCTGCATCGTGCGTCGGGTGCAGCACGAGCTGCCATGAGCCTAGGTAGAACAGCAGGCCAAGCGTGAGATAGCCGCAGACCAGAGCAGCCACGACGAGCAGGCTCAGAGTGCGGAAAAGCCAGCGAGGGTCGACGACCTGTGGCGCGGACGGCGTCTGCGGAGCGGTTTGCCTGGAAGCGGGTTTCGGCATATCGAGTCCACGGTAGCATGGCGGCATCCAATGGCAGACAAGCAGCAGAAGAGGTGTAGATGGCGGAATGGGTGCGGCTGTGCGCGACGAATGAAGCGCCGGAACCGGGCAAGCTGGAGACGTTTTCAGCGGCAGGGATAGACGTATGCGTGGCCAACGTAGATGGCGAACTCGCTGCTATGGATAACTGGTGCCCGCACCGGCAGGGACCGCTGGGCGAGGGTTGGATTGAGGGCAACGCGGTTGTCTGCCCGTGGCACGCCTGGGCCTTCGACTGCCGCACGGGCGACTGCCCGGAAGAGAACAGCCATGTCAAGGTCTTCCCGCTGAAGCAGGAGGGTGGAGATGTGCTCGTCGACTTGCACTAGCGCGGCGGTTCGAGCTGGTAGAATCGGTTAAATCCACTCCTTTGGAGAGGCAATGCAAGCCATTCTGGCGCTCGAAGACGGGCGC
>CAXTBQ010000014.1:13927-48606 GCA_964242065.1 uncultured Terriglobus sp.
GAGCCCGGTACCAAACAGATGCATGTCGTCGCGTACGACTTCGGCATCAAGCAAAACATCCTGCGCATGCTGACGCGTGAAAACTGCCGCGTTACCGTGGTTCCTGCGACAACTCCCGCAGCCGATGTGCTGGCCATGAACCCGGACGGCGTCTTCTTCTCGAACGGCCCCGGCGACCCGGAGCCGCTGCACTACGCGCAGCAGAACGTGCGCGACCTCGCGGGCAAGGCACCCATGTTCGGCATCTGCCTGGGCCACCAGATCTTCGGCCTGGCGCTGGGCGGCAAGACCTACAAGCTGAAGTTTGGTCACCATGGCGCAAACCACCCGATTAAAAACCTGGACACGGGCAAGGTCGAAATCACCTCGCAGAACCACAACTACGCCGTCGATCCGCAAACGTTGGATGAGGGCACGGTCTCGGTCACGCACGTGAACCTGAACGACCAGACCGTCGCTGGCCTGCGCCATAACGAACACCCCATGTTCAGCGTGCAGTACCACCCGGAAGCATCGCCGGGGCCGCATGATTCACACTACCTGTTCAACGATTTTCGTCGAATGATGGACGAGTGGAAGAAGTGACTTCGTAGGCTTCTTACGTGGTAAACGAACAGGTTTTGACAGGGCCCGGCTTTAGCCGGGCCACTTACTGAAGCAGCAAAGAAGGGGCTTTAGCCCCGGAGGAGATGGCGTTGGCGCCAAGACGTGAGCCTGCAAGGAACAATCAGCAGATCTACCTTGTGACGTTCACCACGGCGGAGCGGACGCCCTTCTTTCGGCATGAGCGTTGGCTTCTGCTGCTCCTCAATCTGCTGGAGCGTCACGCTGCTGAGTTTTCACTTCATGACTACGTGGTGATGCCGGACCATGTGCATCTGCTTCTCGCGTTCCTCGGCCCGCTCGAGCGAGCGGCGCAACTTGTAAAAGGCGGGTTCAGCTATCAAGCAAAGCGGCAACTCTCCTGGTCCGGCAAGATCTGGCAGGAAGGCTTCTATGACCATCGCATCCGCGATGCGCACGACTACGAGGAACACCAGAGGTACATCGCAACCAACGTGCTGACCTTGCCCGAGTTGCTGCGAGAGCAGGGTGGCCGTCATGGGTCCGTTTCAGGCTTGAGCCTGCAGCCAACTCCTCAGCGGCTAAGGCCGCATACGCAGCGCACCATAAATGGCGGGACTGAAGTCCCGCCCTGTCAAA
The DNA here is from genome assembly GCA_964242065.1 of uncultured Terriglobus sp. Classification (GTDB taxonomy): domain Bacteria; phylum Acidobacteriota; class Terriglobia; order Terriglobales; family Acidobacteriaceae; genus Terriglobus. The sequence goes on from CAXTBQ010000014.1 coordinate 15,131, forward strand.
GCACAGACGCGGCCTGGGGATCGGCGGGAGCTCTGTCGCAGTCGGTCGCCCCACTGAAAGCGAACACCGCGTCACTGCAGGCGCAGCAGAACACCGTGGAAGGTCAAAGATAAATGCCACGCAGAAACGACATCGCAAAAGTCCTCGTCATCGGCTCCGGCCCCATTGTCATTGGCCAGTCCGCCGAGTTTGACTACAGCGGCACGCAGGCCTGCAAGGCACTCAAGGCTGAGGGCTATGAGGTGGTGCTGGTCAACAGCAATCCCGCCTCCATCATGACGGACCCCGAAGTCGCCGACCGCACCTACATTGAGCCGCTGACGGCGAAGTACGTGGAAGAGATTCTGCGTGTGGAGGCCGATATGCTGCGCGAGAGCGGCCGTTCCGGCGTATTCGCCGTGCTGCCCACCGTCGGCGGTCAGACCGCGCTGAACCTGGCGGTGGACATGGCCGACGCGGGCACGCTGGACAAGTATGAAGTCGAGCTCATCGGCGCCAAGCTCGACGCGATCAAAAAGGCGGAAGACCGGCTCCTGTTCAAGGACGCCATGAAGAAAATCGGGCTCGACATGCCGCGGTCCGTCCTGATCAACAACCTGCGCGACGGCCTTGACTTTACGCAAAAAATCGGCTTTCCCTGCGTTATCCGGCCCTCGTTCACGCTGGGCGGCTCAGGCGGCGGCATCGCCTACAACCGCGAAGAACTGACAGAGATCCTCTCGCGCGGCCTCGACCTTTCGCCAGTCGGCGAGTGCCTGCTGGAAGAGAGCGTGCTCGGCTGGAAAGAGTACGAGCTTGAAGTCGTGCGCGACCTGGCGGACAACGTCATCATCATCTGCTCCATTGAAAACTTTGACCCCATGGGCGTGCACACGGGGGATAGCATCACCGTGGCGCCCGCTCAGACGCTGACCGACCGCGAGTACCAGTGCATGCGCGACGCAGCCATCCGCGTCATGCGTGAAATCGGCGTGGAAACTGGCGGCAGCAACGTGCAGTTTGCCGTGAACCCGGCGAACGGCCGCATGACCGTCATCGAGATGAACCCGCGCGTCTCCCGCTCGTCTGCTCTGGCGTCGAAGGCCACAGGATTTCCCATAGCGAAGATTGCCGCGCGCCTCGCCGTGGGCTACACGCTGGACGAGCTGCAGAATGACATCACCAAGGCCACGCCCGCCTGCTTCGAACCGACGATCGACTATGTCGTCGTCAAAATCCCCAAGTGGCAATTTGAGAAGTTTCCCGGCGCGGATGAAGGCCTTGGCCCGCAAATGAAGTCCGTCGGCGAGGTGATGGCGATTGGGCGCACCTTCAAGGAAGCCCTGATGAAGGCGGTCCGCTCGCTGGAGACCGGTAAGAAAGCCTCCGCAGCCGACATCGAGCCACGCCGCCTGACACAGCGTCTGGTCACGGCGCATCCAGAGCGGCTTCGCTACGTGCTCTATGCTTTTGAGCGCGGCATGAGCGTGCGTGAAGTGCAGCGCCTGACCACCATGGATCCGTGGTTCCTCTTCCAGGTCAAGCAGGTGGTGGACGAGATCAAGGTAGCCGCGACCGTACCGTTCGAGAGCGTCACCGCAGACCAGCTGCGCACGGCCAAGCGCATGGGCATCAGCGACGACCTGCTGGCCGCCGCATGGAACATCGAAGGCAAGACACCAGCGCTTGCGGTGCGCGATCTGCGTGACAAACTTGCCGTGCTGCCCGTGTACAAGCTGGTGGATACCTGCGCGGCAGAGTTCGAGAGCTTCACGCCCTATTTCTACTCCTGCTACGACGAGGAGGACGAGGCCACACCCACCACGCGCAAGAAAATAATAATACTGGGCAGCGGTCCGAATCGCATCGGGCAGGGCATCGAGTTCGATTACTGCTGCTGCCACGCAGCCTTCGCACTGCGTGAGGACGGCTACGAGACCATCATGGTCAACTGCAACCCGGAGACCGTCTCCACCGACTACGACACCAGCGACCGCCTCTACTTTGAGCCGCTCACCTTCGAGGATGTGCTCGCCGTCTACAAGCATGAGGCTAGTAACGGCGCGGAGATCGGCATGATCGTGCAGTTTGGCGGCCAGACGCCGCTGAACCTGTCCTTGCCGCTAAAGGCTGCAGGCGTACCGATCATCGGCACCTCGCCGGAGTCCATCGAACTCGCCGAGGACCGCAAGCGCTTTAACAAGCTGCTGGAAGATCTCAAGATTCCGCAGCCAGCGGGCGCGCTGGCGACCAGCGTGGACGCCGCAGTTGCAGGGGCAAACCAGGTGGGCTACCCGGTGCTGGTGCGTCCCAGCTTCGTGCTGGGTGGGCGAGCCATGGTCATCGCGTATGACGATGCGGCCATTCTCCGCTATATGAGCACCGCGATGGAGTACTCGCAGGAGCGGCCCGTCCTCATCGACCACTTCCTGGAGGACGCGACCGAGGTGGACGTGGACGCGCTCTGCGACGGCACGGACGTCATCATCGCGGGCATTATGCAGCACATTGAGGAGGCGGGCATCCACTCCGGTGACTCGTCGTGCGTGCTGCCCAGCGTTGACCTCACCGACGACGTGCTCGGGCAAATTCGCCGCTACACGCGGCAACTGGCGCTCGCGCTCAACGTTATCGGTCTGGTCAACATCCAGTTTGCCATCCAGCGCGGCACCGTGTACGTCATTGAGGTCAACCCACGCGCCTCGCGCACGGTACCATACGTCTCGAAGGCCGTAGGCCTGCCGCTGGCCAAGATCGCCTCGCGCCTGATGACGGGCCGCACTCTGCGCGAATTGCTGCCGGACCAGCTTGCCAGCGGCAAGGACCTCGGCACTGGCGCGCACTACTTTGTGAAGTCACCCGTCTTTCCGTGGGGCAAGTTCCAGGGCGTTGATCCCGTGCTGGGGCCGGAGATGCGCTCTACGGGCGAGGTCATGGGCGTGGCCGAAACCTTCGGTGAGGCTTTTGCCAAGGCGCAGATTGCAGCCGGGCAGAACCTGCCGACGAAAGGCACTGTCTTCCTGAGCGTCAACGATCATGACAAATCGCAAGTGGTTAATTTAGCGAAGCAGTTTACCGAGATGGGCTTCCACCTGGTCGCAACACACGGCACCGCCGATCTCCTACACGACGCAGGCATGCAGATGGAGCGCGTGCACAAGGTGCAGGAGGGCCGGCCCAACGTGGTCGACCTCATCAAGGGCGACCGCATTCAGTTGATCGTCAACACGCCGCGTGGGCAGGACACCTTCTTCGACGAGAAAGCCATTCGCCGTGCCGCCGTGCTGGCACGCATCCCCACCATCACCACGCTTGCCGCCGCGCGTGCCGCGGCAGAGGGCATTGCCGCGCTGCAGGGCGGGCGTACTACCGTCTATGCACTGCAACAACTACACGCCGAGCGCCAAGCTCTCCTGGTGGCACAGGGATAGACATGCTGCTTGATGGCGTCCACATTCCGCTGACTACCCCGTTCTACCCCGACGGTCGCCTGTACATGCGCAAGCTGGAGCATAACGTGCGCCGTTATTCATTGACACCGGTCAGCGGCCTGGCCGCGCTCACGTCTGTCTCTGAAACCGAGTCGCTGAGCGATGCGGAGCGCCGGACCGTGCTGGAGACAGTTGGGCGTGAAGCAGCGCCAGACAAGGTACTGCTGGCAGGCGTTGGTCTGCCGGGTGTGCGTGAGTCGATTGCGCTGGCGCAGGCTGCGGCAGATGCGGGCTTCGACGCGGTGCTGGTGGCTGCGCGGCCTGCGTACGCTCAGGTTCGATTGCAGGATGGGCAGGCAACGCCTGAACTGCAGGTGTACTTTGAAGCCATCGCAGACGGTTCGCCGCTGCCAGTGGTTCTGGTGTCGGGCGCGCGGGAGCGGGCGCTGCCGCTGGACTTGGTCGAGCGCCTGAGTGGTCATCCCAATGTGCTGGGTGTGCTGGAGCAGTCGGGCCACGTGAGCCGGGTGGTGCAGGTGCGTGAGCGCACGGCAGGCGTTCGGCGAACGCTGACCGTTACACCTACCTTTACCGCTGTTACCGGGCGCATGCTGCGTCGTTCCGCGGCTGCACCTGTTGTTGGCGGCACGTTTGTCAGTGCGGATGCTTTGGGCGGCGGCGCGGCGCTGGCCACTGCCCCGCCTGTGCCTGCATTGAAGATGCGGTCCAAGGACCTGGGCTTTCAGGTGCTATGGGGCCTTGCCGCAGACACGACAGAGGCGCTGCGCGCGGGTGCGAACGGGCTGCTGCAGCCCATTGCCGCTGCCGTGCCGCAGGCTGCGTTTGAAGTGTGGGCGGCGTACAAGGACGGCAGCGGCAGCATCATCGCGGAAAAGCAGGGCAGGCTGGTAGCTGCTGAGCAGGGCATTGCGCCGTGGGACATCCCCGCCATCAAGGCCGGGTCGGAGCTGTCCGGGTACGCGGGCGGGCGCCCACGCTTACCGTTGCTGCCGGTGCTAACCGAGCGTCAGCAGCAGATCGCTGAACTGCTGCGCGGTATGCGCGCCTGAACACGTCACCAACGAAGCGGGTGCCCCACATCTCGCTTCTGAGATGTGGGTGTTACATGTTTAAAGATTGGCGGCGCCCGCGAGGCATGGCTTATCGGGTGCGAGGCGTCACTGTCACACCCATGGCGCTGAGTTTGCTGCGCGCCGCGCTGGCTTCCTGCGAGTTGGGATAGCGCTGGATGAGCGACCGCAGTTCGCGTATGCCCGCGTCGTTCTGCTTCAGGGCCAGCAGCGCCTCGCCTTTGCGCAGCTCCGCGACCGGAATCTTGGGATTGCCGGGGTACTGCTCGCTCACGCGGTCATAGTTTTTAGCGGCGGCGGCGTAGCGCCCCGCTTTGTAGTCGATTTCGCCCAGGTAGAAGTAACTGTTGCCGGCGTAGTTCGCGTCTGGGTAGAACTTGATGACGTCGTTAAACTCTGCCGCCGCCACCGTGTACTTGGCTCCGTTGTAGTCGCTGAAGGCGGTGCGGTACAGGTCCTCTACCGGCGGCGCGTTGGGCGCTGCAGCGGGAGCTGCGGAGGTAAGCGGTACCCCTGCGGAGGGCTTGCCGGTGCGCGTGATGGGTGCTGCATTGATCGCTGGGCTTGAGGGCTGGGCGGGGAAGTCACTGGTTGGCGAACCGCCAGCGGTGGGTGTATCCATGGTCGTGCTCATCGACGCCTGGGAACTCTGGAGATCGCCCAGCGTCTTCTCAATGCGTCCCAGTCGCGCCTTCAGTTCGTCCACGGAGTCGTTCAGCGTCTGCACCTGGCCAGACACCTGCTGCACGCCGGTGCCGCTGGCCTCGCTCTGCGCGCGCAACTGACGTTGTAAGCCGTCCATGAGCTGCGAGAGCTTGTTGATTGAGTCGACGGTGTGCTGGATCAGGTCGCGCTGCACACCCATGCGCTCATCATTGGACTGCTGCAGGCGCGCTACCTGGTCCAGCAGCTGCTGCACCTGCGTCTGCAGCTGAATCATGTCCTTGTTGGCGGCAAACGAAGGGGCAGGCACAGCCAGCGTGACGACGGCAAGGGCGAGGGTAGCGGGAAGCCTCCGGAAGCGGTGCATCGTTTCTCTCCTAACGAAGCCGAGGCGGTGCGGTCAAACGCCACACCGCCTCTGTCTTGCATATTGGTTAGCCTACTTATCAATTAGGAACTGCGCGCGGCGATTCTGCTGATAGCAGCTTTCGGCCTGCTCCGTGCAGAACTGTTTTTCCTTGCCATAGCTCACGACGCGGATGCGGCTGGCAGGCACGCCTGCATTCACCAACGCGGTCTTTGCAGCGTTGGCGCGATTCTCACCGAGCGCCAGGTTGTACTCGGCGGAGCCACGCTCGTCGCAGTAGCCACCAATCAGCACCTTGATGCCGCTGTGCGCGTTGAGATACGTGGCGGCGTTGTTGGCATTGGTCGTCGCGTCCGGGCGCAGGTCGTAGCTGTCGTAGTCAAAGAAGACATCCTGCACTGCCGCATGGAACGCTGCGTCCGTGCCGGTGTCGCCCAGGTTGCTGGACGTGCCGGAGGTGGGCGCCACGGGCACACGCACCGTCACGCGGACGTTGGCCTCTGCCGTGCCACCGTCGCCGGTCGCGGAGAGGTGAAAGTTGGTACTGTTCGAGGGCGTCACGTTCTGCGTCCCACTCAGGTTCACCGGGCCGATGCCGTCGATGGTCACGGAGTTCGCGCCGGTGGTACGCCACGTCAGCACTACGGACGAACCCACGTCAATGGCCTCTGGCGAAGCCGTTATGGTGGCCGTGGGTGCGGCCGCCGCGGCAATGGGAGGAGCGGTGTACGGCGGCGGCGCGCTGGCCTTCTTGTGGCAACCTGCCAGCATCAGCGTTGTGGCGGCTGCCAGCGTCAGCAGTGTCCGGGTACGCACGGAATACATCATCACCTCTCCTGGGAAGAACCTGGGCTACGTACAATAAAACTCGCGTCCCTAGTGTACGGGTGCGACAGTACCGCTAGCGAAAACTCCAGTTGGGCATATCGTTGCCGGTGCCCAGCAAACGATGCTTGCCCGTGCCGTCAGCCAGCATGGTCCAGATCTCCGCGCGCGCACCTGAACCCACGGCATACACGATGTGACGACCGTCCGGCGACCATGATGGAAAGTCGCACCGGCCCACGCCGTTGGTCAGCTGCACCCAGCGCTTGCTGGCTACGTCCATCACGTAGATGTCCTGCCCGCCCGGCGCGCCGGGGCCATACTTCCTATCCCACGCAAACGCCAGGAACTGCCCGTTCGGCGACCATGACACGCTCGTGGCATAGCCGCCATCCGTCATGCGCTGGATACCCGCGCCGTCCGCGTCCATCACGTAGAGCTGTGGAAGGCCGGTGCGCCCGCTGACCCACGCGATCTGCGAGTTGGTCTTTGGGTTCCACGTGGGCGAAACGTCCGGCCCGCGCGAGGTGGTAATCCTTCGCGCACCATTGCCGTTCCCGTCGGCCACGTAGATTTCCGGATCGCCCGAGCGCGACGACGAATACGCAAGTTGCCCACTGCCCGACCACGCCGGCGACAGGTTCGTCCCACCGCCGCTGGGCGACGTTACCATGCGGTTCAGCAAGAGCGAGAACACGCGGATCTGCCAGCCATCGTTGCCCAGCGACGAAAACGCCACGCGCGAGTTGTCCGGCGATACGCGCGGCGACAGCGAAATGGTCCCCAAGTGCGTGACCTGGTGCGGGTTAGCGCCGTCGTAGTCCATGGCCCAGATTTCCTTGGTGCCGCCCGCCGCGTGAACGTAAAAAATCTTGCTTTCGGCGATGCCCGGCAGGCCTCCGCCTAGCCGCAGAATGATCTCGTCGGCGAACTTGTGCGCCACGGTGCGCGCGCCATTCTCATCCGCCGCGTCCACATACTGCTTGCCCAGCACCTGCGGGTACTGCGCGTTGTGCGTGTCGAACACGTAGCCGTTCACGGTCGAACGTCCGCCTGAAACGCCAAACGAGCCGAACGCCACGAACGAGGCATTGGTTGCGCCGCCGCTCCAGTCCGCCAGCCGCAGCTCCGCGGGTGAGCCGGGCTGTGACTGCGGCTGCAGGCTCTTCGACACCAGATCAAACACGCCGGCATTGCCCAGATCACTGAACAGCACCGTGTCGAAGACCCGCTTCAGCCCAGCGGCGTCGGCTGACCCGGCCTTGAAGTCCGCCGCGGCAATGCGCACGCGGTCCGCGCCCGTGTTGGTGCCGGTAAACACGTTATCCTGCGCCCGCAGCGCACACGGCATTGCCAGCAGCAGCAGTGCACAGCAGGCAAAAGATGAGAGAGAACGCATCGTCATCGCTGTCTATGGTAGACGCTGCACGGCTCAGAATGCGTCGAGAAGGTGCCCGGCTGGATACGCATCCAAAGTTTCGGGGATGCAGGGACGGGTCAAGCGAAAGCAGCAACAGCAGGCTATGGCAGAGGCAGCCCTCCGTCGAGCCGATGCGGAGAGCGAAGGCACCTGTGCGTTATGTCATCGAATGCTGGGTGCACATGTGGAGCGGCACCATACCGTGCCCAAGAGCGAAGGCGGCAATGTCACCGTTCCCGTGCATCCTATCTGTCACCGTGCCATCCACGCGCACCTGTCCAATTACGACCTGGCTGGTTCCTACGCCGATCCTAATGTCTTGCGCGCGCACCAAGATATTCAGCGCTTCTTGCGCTGGATCGCCAACAAGCCTGCCAACTTCAACGCGCCAACGCACCGCAGCCGTGCCCGCCGCGAGCAGGACGCCTCTCACGACTAAGAGAGCGTGCTGCTGCACGGGAAACTACATGTTGCCCACGGCCTCCAGCATCTGCTCGTACGTCCCATTCCGCTCGGCAAAGCGCATCGGCTTCACACGTTCGACCAGCACTTCACCTTTTTGGATGTCATTGGTGGACAGGATTTGGATCACCTCGCGGATGTAGTCATCCAGCGGCATAGCGCGTGGATCGCTGGCTTGCTGCGGTCCGCCAAGCTCGGTCTGCACGTACGGCGGTGCGAGCTCCAGCACCTCAACAGTGGTGCCGCGCAGCTGAAAGCGAACCGCGTCCAGCCAGTTATGCAGAAAAGCCTTGGTCGCGCTGTACACTGGACCCTTTGGATAGGCCATAAAGGCGAGACCAGAGGTGGTCACCATCAGCGTTGATTTTGGCTGTGCGCGCAGCGTTGGCAGCAGCAGCGCACTTAGGTGCACCACGCTTGTGATGTTTGTCTGGATCGTTGAAGCTAAAACGTCCGTGTCCACCGTGTCTGCCGTGTAGTCTTCGAGCTTGGCTACACCCGCGTTGTTGATTAGCACATTCAGCTTTGGGAACTCCTGGATGACCTGCTTGGCAAATGTGTCCAGCGCCTCCGGGTCTGTCACATCCACCTGCAGGGAGTGCATACCGGGGTAGGCTTCCTTGATCTCCTGCAACAGGTTCGCGCGCCTGCCGGAGACGATTACCGTGTTGCCCGCCTCGTACAGCGCAGCGGCAAGCGCCCGCCCGATGCCGCTGGTTCCGCCCGTGATAAGAACTGTGTTCCCGCTGATGTTCATTCAAATTCTCCTGACCTGCATGGTGTGCCCGGTGCAGTTCAGATGAGGAGACCGCAGAGACAGATTCGCTTTCCGCCAAGATGGCTTCAGAAAGGCAGTTTACGGTGAGCTGACCTCGTGCAAACACACTGCGAGATAAGGCATGTATCCTGCTTGCGTGTCGAAATCTACTGCAAAACCGCACAGCTCTTCAACGCCTGAAACCGCGACGTCAAGGATGAACCGGCGTCGATTTGTACGATCGGGTTCGCTAGCCGCTGGAGCGCTTGTGATGGGCGCACCCGCGCTGGTCCGCGGACAACATCTGAACAGCAAACTGAATGTCGCCTGCGTCGGCATTGGCGGCAAGGGCCGCGGCGACACGGATGCCTGCGGCGGCGAGAACATTGTCGCGCTCTGCGATGTGGATACCGGGTCCGAGTCGTACACCATCCAGACGAAAAAGTACCCGGAAGCGAAGTTCTACAAGGACTACCGGCAGATGCTGGAGCAGATGGGCGACCGCATTGACGCGGTAACCGTATCGACTCCAGACCACCTCCACGCTATGGTGGCATCGCTGGCCATGAAAAAGAACAAGGCGGTGTTCTGCCAAAAGCCGCTGACGCAAACCATCTATGAAGCGCGTTACCTGCGCACGATGGCTCACGACCGCAAGCTGGTAACGCAGATGGGCAACCAGGGCAGCGCAGCCGACGGCCTGCGACGCGGTGTGGAGACGATTCAGGACGGTTTGATCGGGCAGGTGCATGAGGTGCACGTGTGGACCAATCGGCCCATCTGGCCGCAGGCCATGGAGCGCCCGGAGGGTGCCGACCCGGTGCCCGCAACACTGGACTGGGACACATGGCTGGGCCCTGCACCGCTGCGGCCCTACAAGGGGCCAGGTAAACCGGGTGCGAAGCAGGGCATCTATGAGCCGTTCAATTGGCGCGGCTGGCAGGACTTTGGCACCGGCGCGCTGGGCGACATGGCTTGCCACACGGTCAACATGCCGTTTCGTGCGCTGGACCTGGACCATCCCACCGAGATCGAAGCGGTGCCACTGGGCCGGATGAACAACGAGACCTACCCGGTTGGCTCAAAAATCCGCTTTCAGTTTCCCGGGCGGACTGCCCGTGTCCCGCTGGAGCATCCGCACCTCTTCCACCACACCCGCAAGGTGGAGCATGACCCCGTGACCCTGTGGTGGTACGACGGCGGGCAGCCGGACGAGACATTGCGCGGAGGCCACGACCTGAGCAACAAACCGCCAGCCGAGCTCACCGCCGACATTCTCGCGCGGCAGGGCAAGGTACCGGACAGCGGTTGCCTGCTCATTGGCGAGGGCGGTACCGTCTTCTCGCCGGACGACTACGGTACCAACTTCTTCGTCAAGCTGAAGGGCGACCCCGCCTACATCCAGTACCTGAAGCACCCGGCCATGGCGAAGTACCCGGAGCGCATTCCTCGGAACCGCTTCCACAAGGCCAGCACCGTGAGCAGCACGGGTAACGTAACCAACGCGGGCAATGCTGGCAACGTGGTGGCACACGCGCAGGAGTGGCTTGCGGCCGTCAAGGAAAACAAGCCTGAGATGTGCTACTCGCGGTTTGACGTGGCCGCGCGGCTGGTGGAGATCATGCTGCTGGGCTGTGTGTCTCTGCGCGCCGGGCAGAAAATCGAGTGGGACGGCCCCAAGATGGTAGCGAAGAACTGTCCGGCGGCGGCGCAATACATCCGCCGGCAGGACCGTGCAGGCTGGGTGCTTTCTTAGGCTGCTCGTAAGCAGCAGCTCAGAGGATGCTTCTACTGGCCCTTGGGGTCGAAGTAGTACTGCACGTTGATGTACGAACCGGCGTAGGTGTCGGGCAGTGGCGCGAAGGTGTCAATACGCTGCAGGGCGCGCAGTGCGCTCGAGTCCAGCGTGGCGTCTCCGCTCGGCCTGGCAACCGTGATGTCGGACGGCGTACCGTCGCGATTGACGCGGAAGCTGATGAACACGCGGTGGCCGGGTGCGCCGCTGTCCAGCGTCTGGGTGTACCACTGTGCGGCCACCTTGGCGGTCAACTGCCGCACATAGTAGGCATAACGCTGGCCAAAGGCGGAGTCGGTGACGTTGGTGGAGGAGGTGCCCGCGCGGTTCTCCACCGCGGTCATGGCTACGCGTAGGCCCGCCGTCTCGCCGCTGGTGGCACGGTCCGGCTGCGGCTGCTGCGGTTGCGGGCGTTTCGGCGGCTCGGGCGCGGGCCGATCAGCCACCCTGGGCGGCGGCTGCTTCTTCGGCTCGTTCCGCACGATGGGAATGTCGGTCGGCTTCGGTGGCGGCTCAGCCTTGGGAGTAGGCGGCGGTGGCGCTGGGCTGGGCTGTTCGGAGGCTAGAACGCTGTCCTGCTTTGGCTCCACACGCGGCGGCAGGGGAATGCTGTTGACCATGGTGGCCTGCACGGCGCCGGCCGCGTCTGCCTTCTCGCCCCACGACTCACCGCGCCGGTGAAAGAAGAATGCCGAACCAAGCAGGCCGCCGATCACGATGCTATGCAGTACGAGCGCTGCTACCAGGTTCTTCTTCGTCGCTACGACTTCGGCGGTCTGATCTTCGAGGGCTGACATGGGAGTTACTTTTCGTAGGGCCGCGTCACGATGCTGATGTTGGTGATCCCCGCCTGCTTTACGGCGTCCATGACAGAAGCAAACGCGCCGAAAGGCACCTTCTGATCCGCGCGCAGATAGATGACCTTCTGCGCCGAGTTGCCGCCCGCACCATTCCTGGCGCGCAGCAATGCGGGCAGTTGGTTCAGGTTTACCGGCTTGTCCTGAAGAAAGACACGCTGCTCCTTGTCGATGGAGACAACGGTACGCTCCTCCGTAAGCTGGTTCACTGTACGTGTTTGCGGCACTGCTACTTCGATGCCGGACTGAAGCACCGGCGCGGTGAGCATGAAAATAAGCAGCAGCACCAGCACAACATCGACGAGTGGTGTGATGTTGATCTCGGCAAGGGAGCTTTGGGTACGACCGCCGCTGGAGAATGCCATGTGGTGTGCGCTCCTTACCGGATGGATTCGACGGCGCGCGGGCGCAGGTCTTCAGGTGGCAGCGGCAGGGTTGGTGCACCGGAAACGCTTTCCAGAGCCGTCAGCAACTCGCGGGAAAAGTCGTCCATGCGCGCGGCGAACTCTTTGATCCGCGCCGTGAGCTGGTTGTAGCCGACTACCGCCGGTATGGCGACAACCAGGCCCGCAGCCGTGGTGATGAGCGCTTCGGATATCCCGGGGGCAACTGCCCGCAGCGTGGCAGCGCCTTGTGTTCCGAGACCGTGGAATGCGTCTACAATCCCCATCACCGTACCCAGCAGGCCGACAAACGGTGCCACGGCGGCGATGGTGGCCAGCCACGTGAGTTGGCTCTCCAGCACGGTAAGCGCCTCACTGGAGGCGGTCTGCGCCGCCCGCTCCAGCGCGACGGAACTTCTTGCCGTACCGCGCAGGCTGTTCTGGCGCTGGTGCTCCTCCACAATTTCATGAAACACGGAGACAAGAGGGGAAGGCCTATATTGTTCCGCCACGGCTGTGACTTCGCTCAGGCGTGACGACTTTCGAAAGGCCCGCACAAAAGCCTGTCCGCGCGTCCGTGCTTTGCGAAGGCTGCCTGCTTTGCCAAGCATGATCGTCCACGAAAAAATGGACATGAGCAGCAGCAGAAGCAAGACGGCTAGTGCGACAGGGCCGCTGTTGTGCAGCATTTCAACCAGAGCAGAGGAACTGGTGGCGGACGGCGCGGCAGCGGGCTCTTCCTGGAGCAGGAGCAGAAGCAGGACGGACATATCTAGTGTTCAGTCTAGTTGTCTTCGGCGGGCGTCCGCGCGGTCGGGTATCGTTCCAGGTGCATGTTCGTGTGGTAGACGGCACCGCATGCTATGCTCTGCGCGAAGGTGAGGCGAAAATGCTGTTGGAGCTTCGCGCCGAAAACTATGCCGTAATCGACCACGCCGTTGCAACCTTTGGCAGCGGCCTGAACCTGCTCACGGGTGAGACGGGCGCGGGCAAATCCATTCTGGTGGATGCGCTGGCGCTGCTGCTGGGTAGCCGCGCTGCCAGCGACGTGGTGCGGCATGGCGCCGAAAAGGCCGTGGTCTCATGCGTATTTGAGTCCACCCCCGGCGCGGACTCGGTGCTGGAGGCAAACGGCATCGACGTGGAGGGAAGCGAGATTCTGCTGCGGCGTGAGGTGAATGCTAACGGCAAGGGTCGTGTCTTCCTCAATAACCAGCCGGCGACCGTCAGCGTGCTACGCCAGCTTGCGCCGGAACTAGCGTTGGTGCACGCGCAAAGCGAGACCATGGGCAGCTTTGACCAGGCACAACAGCGTGGCCTGCTCGATCGCTTTGCCGGCATCAATACACTGCTGCCGCCAGGCAAGGAATTGAGCGTCGAATTACGAGAGCGGTTGCGCACCCGCAAGGTGCAGCCTGCGCAGTTGGGAGAAAACATCAGAACCGCGTACGCCTTGTGGCGCGACGCCCGCGAGGAACTGGACCGCCTCTCCGGCGAAGAACAGGAGCGGCTGCGCATGGCAGACCTATGGAGCTTCCAGCGGGGAGAGATACAGGAAGCCGGGATCGCCGGAGCGGACGAAGACGAGACGCTTGAGGCGGAGAAGCGTGTTCTGAGCAACGCGGAAAAGCTCTACACCGCCGCCATGAGCGCTCATGAGGCACTCTATGAAAGTGAAGGATCGGCTGAGACCACGCTCGCCGTTGCGCAAAAGCATGTGGAAGAGTTAGCGCGTTACGATGCGAGTTTTGTGGAGTTCGCAACGCAACTGGCGAATGCACGGGCCACCGTTGCCGACCTGAGTGGGACGGTTCGCCACTATGCGGAAAACATCAATGCCTCACCCGAACGGCTGGAAGCACTTGAAGACCGGCTCGCAATTCTAGACAAGCTCAAGCGCAAGTACGGCCGGACCCTAGCCGAAGTGATTGCTTATGGCGAGGAAGTCGCGGCGAAGCTGGCAGAAATCGAAAACCGCGACGTACTCATTGCCGAGGCGAAGAAGCGTGTTGCTGAGGCGGAGCACATTTACACCTGCGTCGCTCAGGACCTGACCGAGATGCGTACCGTTGCCGCGCGCAAGCTGGAGAAGCTTGCTGAGCAGCAAATTAATGACTTGGCCATGAAGGTGAGGTTTCGGGTAGAGGTAGCATCGCAAAAAGAGCAGACCTTCTGGAGCGGCGTGGGGTGGGACCACGTAGAATGCCTGATCGCCACGAACGCGGGCGAGCCTCTGAAGCCCTTGGAAGAGATTGCCAGCGGCGGAGAGATGAGCCGCGTCATGCTGGCGCTGAAGGTGTCAGTGGAAGAGGGCGGCCCGGAGCGCACGCAGCGGCGGATCGCCCTGCCGCGCACGCTGGTATTCGACGAAATCGACATCGGCATAGGGGGCCGCGCGGCTGAGGCAGTGGGTCAGAAGCTGAGAGCGCTGTCGAAGCACCAGCAGGTGCTGTGCGTGACCCATCTGCCGCAGATTGCGGCGTTTGCAAACCAACACTTCCTGGTGGAAAAGTCCGAGCGCGACGGACGCACACGCACTGCCATACGCCAGATGAAGGACGAAGAGCGTACCGGCGAGATCGCCCGCATGATCTCCGGTGCCACCGTAACGGAAACCAGCCTTCGTCATGCGGAGCAGATGCTGAAAGCAAGCGCATGATCGCTCTTCATAGCAGCGCGTGGGATCGGCAGTCGCACCATTCTGATCTCCTGCTGTAGAGCGATGTGCATTTGAATGGAAGCAACAAGTGCGCACATGTTCCCTGTAGCCGCATCGTCAACAAGCATCAGCGATCCTGTTCCAAGGGATGTGAGGATTCCATCGAGACTCACATCACGACTGCGACCGCCCGCACACGTCGTGCGGCGGGGAGCGGTAACGTTTTTCTAAAGGCGAAGATTGCCGCAGGGCCGCCCTCCCGTCCTCCCGTTTGCACCACAAACGGTTCAAACCGTCGATGCCGCCGTACCATTCACGGTATACTTACCGATGTGAGCCCAGCGACCTTCGACCTTCTCGACGCCCCCGCGCAGCCTGACGCCGCCCTGCAGAAGCGTGTGCTCCTGCTCAAGCCACGCGGCTTTTGCGCCGGAGTGGTGCGCGCCGTGGACATCGTAAAGATCGCGCTCGACACCTTTGGTGCGCCCATCTACGTTCGTAAGGAGATTGTTCACAACAGCTATGTCGTGGATGATCTGCGGCAGAAAGGCGCGATCTTCGTCAATGAGCTGGACGAGGTGCCGGAAGGCAAGCGGGTGATTTACTCAGCGCACGGCGTTTCGCCGGCAGTGCGCGAGCGGGCCAAGGAACGCGGCCTAAAGGTCATTGATGCGACCTGCCCGCTGGTAACCAAGGTTCACGTAGAGGCGGTCAAGTTCGCCAAGCAGGGGTACTCGCTTGTACTGGTAGGGCATCGTGATCACGAAGAAGTGGAAGGCACCCAGGGCGAAGCGCCGGATGTTACGCAGGTAGTGTCCACGGTGCAAGAGGTTGAGAACCTGGTGGTTCCGGATCCGGATCGCGTAGCTTACCTGACGCAGACCACGCTTTCGCTGGATGAGGCGAAATACATGATCGAGGCGCTTAGAAAGAAGTTCCCCAAGATTGTGGGGCCGCATGCGCAGGACATCTGCTATGCCACAGAGAACCGGCAGACAGCGGTAAAGAACGTGGCCCATGGTGCGGACCTGGTGCTGGTGGTTGGGTCGCGCAACAGTTCGAACTCGAATCGTCTGGTGGAAGTAGCCACAAACCTCGGCACTACGTCTTACCTGATTGACAAGGCGATGGACATCGAACCGGCATGGCTTGACGGCATTGAGCGGGTTGCCATAACCGCTGGCGCTTCGGCACCGGAGGTGCTGGTGCAGGAGGTGGTGAATTACCTGCAAGAGCGCGGCTATGGTTCCGTGGACGAAGTGGAAGTGATGCCCGAGAACGTCCGGTTCGGCTTGCCGCCTGAAATTGTCCAAGCCATTGCTTCCGCACCGGGCGCGCAGACAGTCCGCTCCGCAGCCAGCCTGTAAACCAGCGCACCAAGTCACCAGCAGGAAACATCAAATCAAGATGCAGCAAGAACACTCCAGACCGGCCGGGACAACACTGGCAGCAGGGGCCGGGGTAGCGACGCAACCGCGATTCGGCCGCATCGACTTGGGCCTGGACAAGGTTCGCACAGCGATTTTGGGAGCGAAGGACTGGCTGCTTGATCAGCAGCACGCAGAAGGCTACTGGTGCGGCGAACTGGAAGCTGACGTGATGCTGGAAGCGGACTATATCTACCTGCATACGCTGCTGGGCACCGGTGACCCCGGCAAGATGCAGCGTGCGCTGAACGAGATCCTGCGCCACCAGAACGAAGATGGTGGGTGGAGCCTCTATCCAGAGGGCCCGTCAAACATCAATTACGGTGTCAAGAGCTATCTCGCGCTCAAGTTGATGGGCTGGTCCGCGGAGCATCCTACGCTGGTGAAAGCCCGTGAGTGGATCCTGGCGCACGGCGGCGTGGTGGAGTGCAATACCTTTACCAAGATCTACCTATGCGCTTTGGGCCAGTATGACTACGACGCGGTACCGGCGATTCCGCCGGAGATCGTTCTGTTTCCTAACTGGTTCTACTTCAATATCTACGAGATCTCGTCATGGTCGCGCGGCATCCTTGTGCCGCTCACGGTTACGTATGCCAAGAAGCCGTTTAAGAAACTGCCGCCGGAACAGGGCATCGACGAACTGTTCGTCGGAGGTCGCGCCAAGGCGGACCTGCACCTGCGTTGGGATCGCAAAAATCTGTTCTCCTGGCGAAACTTCTTCTTGTTCTGGGACCGTGTTGCGCAGGGCTATGAGCGGGTGCACATCCGACCGCTGCGGAAGAAGGCGCTGAGAGCAGTAGAGCAGTGGATGCTAGAGCGCTTTGAAGGTTCTGACGGCCTTGGCGCTATTTACCCGGCTATGCTGAACGCCATTGTGGCGCTGCGCCACCTCGGTTACTCGCTAGACGACCCGCAGATGATCCGCGCCATGGACGAGTTTGAGAAGCTAGGCATTGACTGCCCAGACGGCGAGCCGAATTATCCGACGCCGACCTTTCGTATGCAGCCCTGCTTCTCGCCTGTTTGGGATACGGCGCAGGTCGTCTCTTCACTGGGCGATGCGGGTGTTTCGCCGACCGACCCCCGGATGATTAAGGCTGCCGACTGGCTTTTCAGCAAGGAGAGCCGTTACAAGGGCGACTGGGCGCAAAAGGTCAAGAATGTTGAGCCCGGCGGATGGGCGTTCTTCTTCAACAACGTCCATTACCCCGATGTGGACGATACTGGCGAGGTCTTGCTGGCACTGAAAGCAGTGGAGCACCCGCGCGAACGGCAGCAGCATGAAATTTGTCAGCGCGCCATCCATTGGGTATTTGCCATGCAATGCCGCAATGGCGGATGGGCGTCCTTTGATCGCGACAACACCAAGATGATTTTTCAGTACATCCCGTTTGCTGACCACAACGCGATGCTGGACCCACCGACCGTAGATATTACGGGGCGCATCCTGGAGATGCTGGCAGCCTACGGTTACACGCGGCGTGACAAGCGTGTGGAGGCTGCCGTGCAGTTCATCCTGAAAGAGCAGGAGCCAGACGGCAGTTGGTTTGGCCGCTGGGGTGTGAACTACCTGTACGGCACCTTTCTGGTGCTTCGTGGGCTTGAGGCCATTGGTTACGACCCGAACGAGGCCGCTGTGCAGCAATCGGTGGAATGGGTTCGCTCTGTGCAGAACGGCGATGGCGGCTGGGGCGAAACGTGCGGCACCTATGATGACCCCTCGCAGCGGGGTGTTGGACCCAGCACGCCGTCGCAAACGGCATGGGGTCTGTTGGCTCTGCTCGCCGGCGGCGACACGCGTTCAGATTCCGTGGCCAAGGGCGTGCGGTGGCTGGTAGATCACCAGCAGGAGAATGGCTCGTGGAGCGAGCTGGTGCCCGGCCGCAATGGCGAGAGCTACTACACGGGTACCGGGTTCCCGCGCGTGTTTTATCTGGGGTACCACCTGTACAAGCAATACTTCCCGCTGCTGGCGCTGACCACCTACGATAAGGCCATGTCGCGCACCGGGAAGTGAGCTTCGCACATATTGAAATTTGCTGCGCATTGCGCGGTATTGCAGGAGGCAAGGCATAGCATGGCGATTCCAGTCGCTCAGGCATGGACGGTAGCAAGCTACGTTATCAAGCAGAAGCTGAAGGGCCGCAAACGGTATCCGCTGGTGCTGATGCTGGAGCCATTGTTCCGGTGCAATCTGGCGTGCGCAGGATGCGGCAAAATTCAGTACCCCGCGCACATTCTTAGAGCAGAGCTGTCGCCGGAAGAATGTTTCCGTGCGGTCGAAGAGTGCGGTGTGCCCATGGTGTCCATTCCGGGCGGTGAGCCGCTGTTGCACCCCAAAATGCCCGAGATTGTGCAGGGTCTGATCGATCGCAAGAAGTATGTGTACATGTGCACAAACGCTCTGCTTCTGAAAGAAAAGCTGCACCTGTTCAAGCCGTCCAAGTACCTGTCGTTCTCCGTGCACGTGGATGGCGAGCGCGAACACCACGATTTCGGCGTGTGCCGCGAAGGTGGCTATGACATCGCGATGGAGGGCGTGCGCGCGGCCGTGGCCGCTGGCTTCCGTGTGACGACGAACACAACGCTGTTTGATGGTGCCGATCCCAACTCCGTTCGCCGCCACTTCGACCAGTTGATGGACGCAGGCGTGGACAGCATGATGATCTCGCCCGGTTACACCTACGACAAGGCACCGGACCAGAAGCACTTTCTGGGGCGCGCCCGTTCGCGTCGGCTGTTCACGGCGCTGCTGTCGAATCGTAAGAAGCGCTGGCAATTCAACGCAAATCCCATTTTCCTTGAGTTCCTGATGGGCAAGCGCGAACTCACCTGCACGCCCTGGGGCATGCCGACGTTCAGCATCTTTGGCTGGCAAAAGCCCTGCTATCTCCTGCAGGACGGCTATGCCGATACCTTTCAGGGGTTAATGGACGAGGTGGAATGGTCCAATTACGGCACCGAGAGCGGCAATCCGCGCTGCGCAAACTGCATGGTGCATTCCGGTTATGAAGCCAGCGGCGTCAACTACACCTTTGGCTCTTTGAAGGGGCTGTATCAGACGGCAAAGGCGATCTTTGGCGGCCAGTACAAAGACCTGCACGCAGAAAAGCTGCTGCGTGAGTGGAAGCCGACCAACCACGGCCAGCTGGTGCAGATTGGGTCCGGCATTCTGTCGAAAGAAGCCGAGCAGGTGAACCATGCAGAGAGCCTGGTGGCAGGAGACTAATGGCAACCGATCAGCAGGAACACCTCAAAGTCGAGCAACTGTACGACAGCACGCCAGACCAGTTGGAGGTGATGGCCGGGCGCGAACGCGAAAATCTGGAGGGCTGGATTCCGGCGCTCGCCTCTGAAGCTGACGTGCGCGATGCTCTGGAAAAGGCCTTCGACTATCGCGGCGACGTGACGCTCACACTCCGCTCGGGCGAGGTGCTGGAAGGTTACATCTACGACCGCCGCGCCGGCGGCAACCTGACCGACTCTCTGGTCCGCGTGTTGCCGTCCAAAGGAGAGGACCGCAGTCGCCGGTCCATCCCTTACCGCGAGATCGCTGGGCTAAGTTTCAGTGGTCGAGATACTGCCGCCGGCAAGACTTTCGAAGCCTGGGTCAAGAAGTACTGGGAAAAGAAGGCCGCAGGCGAAACAAACATCCAAATCGAGCCGGAAAAGCTGGACTGACGCGCACTCGCGGCTCAAGATGAAAGTTTTTCTGACGGGTGCGACCGGTTTTGTGGGCAGCCATGTGGCCCGGGTGTATGCCGGTCAGGGTGCGCATCTGCGCCTGCTTACGCGCAGGACAAGCAGTCTGGCCTCAATAGAAGGGCTGAACGCCGACGTGGTTCAGGGCGACCTGCGTCAGCCGGAGGGCTTGCGCCAAGCGCTGCAAGGTTGTGACGCTCTGGTCCATGTCGCGGCAGATTACCGCCTCTGGGTGCCACATCCGCGAGACATGTACCGAGCCAACGTGGACGGCACGCGTGAATTGCTGCGCATGGCGCGCGAAGTCGGCGTGCGCCGCGTGGTGTACACGTCCAGTGTGGCGACCATGGGTTTCACTCGCACAAATACCGTAGTGGACGAGAGCACGCCAGTGGGCCAGGCCGACATGATCGGCCACTACAAACGCTCCAAGTGGCTGGCCGAGCAGGAAGCCCTTGCAGCTTCCCTTGCCGGCCAACACATCATGATTCTGAACCCGACGACGCCCATCGGCGCAGGCGATCGCAAGCCCACGCCAACGGGACGCATCGTGGTGGATTTTCTCAACAGGAACTTTCCCGCGTACGTCGACACCGGGCTGAACCTGGTAGATGTCGCGGCGGTGGCCCGCATGCACGTGGTCGCGCTGGAGCGCGGTACGCCGGGCGAGCGCTACATCTTGGGCGGCCAGAACCTCACGCTGAAGCAGATCCTTGACTGCATGGCCGACATCTCGGGCCTGCCGTCGCCCACCTGGAAGGTGCCGCATGCCGTGGCCATGGCATTCGCCTTTTTTGACGAGACGATCACAGGTAAGCTGCGCGGCAACGAACCGCGCGCCACGATGGAGGCCGTGCGCATGGGCCGTAAAATGATGTTCGCATCGTCGGCGAAGGCCGAACGCGAGCTGGGGTTCCAAGTGCAGCCAGTGGAAAGCGCCCTGCGCGCGGCCATGGAATGGTTTGTCACGAACGGTTACGCTCCGGCGTATAGAACATGAACGATGCGATCGTAATCGTCGCCGCCATGCCGGGCGAACTGAAACCGTTGGTGCGCAGCTGGGCCGCGCTGGAGTCGCGCCAAGGTGTGGATGGTTGGCAGCATCCAAGCGGACCCATCATGGCATTCTGCGGCGGCATGGGCTCGGCAGCAGCCACTCGAGCTTTTGGGCGTGCACGAGAGGTGTGCGACCCGGTGCGGCTGCTTTCCGTAGGATGGGCAGGCGCTTTGATGGAGCGGCTTGCCGCCGGCGCGGTTGTGCGTCCATCGCTTGTGCGCGATCTCCTCACCGGCGAGATGTTTGCCAGCAGCGGGGATGATGGCATGCTGCTGACGGCGTCTCGCGTTGCGGTGCGCGAGGAGAAGGAACGGCTCGCCCGCACGTACGAAGGAGCGCAGGCCGTCGACATGGAAGCTGCGGCATTGGCTCGTCTGGCGGCGGCACATGGTCTGGACTTCTGCGCGATCAAGACAGTCAGCGACACCTTTGCCGAGCAACTGCCGGACATGAACCCCTATGTTCGCTCTGACGGCAGCTTTGCCACCGGTCGCTTCGTGGCCTACGCGGCATTGCGTCCGCACCATTGGAAAACCTTTGCACGTTTTGGCAAGCAGGCTAGGCTGGCGGCTGAACGTCTATGCGCTGCCATCGCCGACGAGATAGGAATTGAAAGACCACGATGATCACGGCACCCGCCAAGAACTCCACACTCGCTAAGCCTAAGCTGCCGGTCACTCAGCGCGCGGCCGTGTACCGCGGCGTGGATGATGTGCGCCTGGAGCTTGTGCCGGTGCCGGAGATCGGCGCGGGCGAGGTACTCATCCGCATCGATACTTGTGGTATCTGCGGCACGGACCTTAAGAAAATCCACACGGGATCGCACTCCGCGCCGCGCGTGTTCGGGCACGAGATGGTCGGCACCGTTGTAAAAACGGGCGCGGACGTGCAGGGGTTTGCAGTCGGCGACCGCGTCATGAGCTTTCATCACATCCCCTGCGGGCACTGCTATTACTGCCGCAAGCACACCTATGCGCAGTGCGAGACGTACAAGAAAGTAGGCGCAACGGCGGGCTTTGGCGAACCCAGCGGTGGCGGCTTCGCCGAGTACATCCGTGTAATGGATTGGATTGTCGAGCGAGGGTTGGTTCACATTCCCGATGACATCCCATTCGAGCAGGCTGCGTGGATCGAGCCTGTGAACACCTGCTACAAAGCCATCGAACTGCTGCACCTGCAGACGGATGAAACGGTGCTGGTGATTGGACAGGGACCCATAGGCATACTGCTGGCGGTGCTTGCACGACGCAAGGGTGCCACCGTGCTCACAAGCGATCTTTACCCGGAGCGGCATGCATTAGCCGCGACCTATGGCCTCCATCGTCCATTGAATGCGGCTGCAGATGTTGTGGCAGAGTGCAGAGCAGTGACGCAGGGTCGGGGAGCAGATGTCGCCCTGCTGGCGGTGGGTGTCAACGCACTTATCAATCTCGCAATGAACGCTACTCGACCGGGCGGTCGGGTGTGCCTGTTTGCGCAGACGCAGCATGGGGAAGCACCCTTCGATCCGGCGGCCGTCTGCATGGACGAGAAGACTATGATGGGTTCCTACTCGTCCTCGGTAGAGATCCAGGAGGAAGCGATCCAGCTTGTGTTCGAAGGCTATCGCGATGGCAGCCTCGACCTGACACGCCTTATCTCGCACCGCTTCCTGCTGGAAGATGCGGTAGCGGCGATTGAAGTGGCGTCCCATCCAGTGGCCGATTCGATGAAAATCGTCATCCAGCCTAAATAACAAAGCTTTGAATATGGGCTACTCTTCGGCTATCAAACCTTTCCGACCAAGAGTGTAAGATGCTGACCCGACTTGCAATCTGCTCCATACTACTGGCGGGTAGATCAGGTGTGTGCATGGGGCAGCAGCTTGAGGCACCTGTACGCGTCTCCAGCGGCGCATTAAGCACTATGCAGATCAAGAAGGTTTCACCGATTTTTCCTCCCGAAGCCAAAGCCCAGCGGGTGAATGGCGCAGTGGTGATGCACGTGATCATCGGCAGAGACGGCTTTGTAGAGTCTGCCACTGTTGTAAGTGGACCGGAACTGCTTCATGCCTCATACCTTGGTGCCGTCAAGCAATGGGTTTACAGACCTTTCCTGCTCAACGGAAACGCTGTGCGCGTGGAGACAACGGTTACGCTCAGCATGAGTTTGGGCGGCTATGACGAGCCGCACCAATCCGAGCCTGCTGGGCCGTACGGGAATGGAGACGGGCCCAAATCATCGCCACTCATGAAAGACCGAGTTCGTGTCTCATCGGGCGTTATGTCGGGCCGAATCGTGAAGAAGGGCAACCCTGACTATCCGCCAACAACAAAAGGTGAATATGTAAGTGGCGCGGTGGTGTTGCATGTTGTGGTTGGCAAAGACGGCAAGGTGCTGGAAGCTACAGTAATTTCTGGACCGCAAAGCACACGTGCAAATGCTTTGGCTGCGGTCAAGCAGTGGGAATATAAACCCTACATGCTGGAGGGTGCGCCGGTGGAAGTGGACACAACCGTCACTCTCAACATCGACTTCGGCGGTTAATGCCTAGTCACGGTCCTTGCGTTTCTTGATCTCCACATTGAGCCGCTTAATCTTCTGATTGAGGGTGGAAAGCGGAATCTTCAGGAACTCAGCAGCTTCGGTCTGGTTCCAGTTGCAGCGTTCAAGCCTGTCGCTCAGGATGCGCCGTTCGATTTCTTCCATGATGTCGAACAAGGACGCGTCGGTGCGGTGATCCAGTACCGAAGCGTTGTAAACGGTCCCGGTGAATTGTTGTGGCAGCAGGTCCAATGAAATCACAGGACCGGTGGAGAGCACGACGCCACGCTCCATGGCATTTTCCAACTCGCGCACGTTGCCCGGCCACTCATGATCCATCATCGCGCGCAGCGCTTCTGGTGCCAGCGAACGCGCCTCGTAGCCATTCTCCTCCGAGAAGTGCTTCAGGAAGTGCGCTGCCAGCAGCGGAATATCCTCTTTGCGGTGACGGAGAGGCGGCAGGTCAAGGTTGATGACGGAGAGGCGATAAAAAAGGTCTTCGCGGAAACGGCCTTCCCTCACGGCTTGTTGCAGGTTGACATTGGTGGCTGCGACGATGCGTACGTCTACCTGGACCTCACTGGTGCCGCCTACCTGCAAGAAGCGGCGCTCCTGCAACGCGCGCAGCACTTTGGCTTGGGTATCCAGAGGCATGGTGCCAATCTCATCCAGGAACAGCGTGCCTCCATTTGCAACCTCGAATAGCCCCTTTTTTGCAGCAACGGCAGAGGTAAAGGCGCCCTTCACATGACCGAACAGTGTGGATTCGAGCAGATCTGTAGGCACCGCGCCGGTGTTGATGGCCACGAACGGCTTGTCTTTGCGCGGACTGTTCAGGTGGATGGCTTTTGCAATCAACTCCTTGCCGGTGCCACTCTCTCCCTGGATCAGCACGGTGGAGCGCGAAGGCGCCACCTGCGCCACCGTGTCCAGCAGACGAGCCAGAACGTCTGACTTGCCGATAATGTTGCCGAACGAGTAGCGCTGCTTGAGAGTCTTTTTGAGCTGTACTACTTCCTGCTGCGAGCGCTGTCGTGCAATGGCGGTGCGGATGTCTGCGAGCAGCTTCTCGTTATCCCAGGGCTTCTGAACGAAGTTGTCCGCTCCGGCGCGTAGAGCCTCCACCACGTTGCCCACAGTGCCGTAGGCCGTAATCATGATGATGGGCAGTTCGGGCCGTAGTCGCTTAATACGCGGCAACAGGTCCATGCCGCTCTCACCCGGCATGGAAAGGTCGAGCAGGAGCAGGTCGTAGTCGCCGCTAGTGAGCAGGTCCATTCCAGAGCTGCCCTCAGGCGCCATCTCCACCTGGAAACCCTCGAGGGTGAGGAGCGTTTCCAGCGAATCGCGGATGGCGGCCTCATCGTCGATGATGAGGATGCGGCCGGTGATTGGCGCTGCGCTCCATGTAGGGGCTTCTTCTTGCAGTGTTGCCTCAGGCATGTACGGGCGAAACCTCCGTGGTGGCCCCGGTCAGTTCGCCGTGCTTTCCCGGACCCGTTCTGACGGGAGAGTTCTCGACGGGGAAGTCGAGCCGAAAAGTGGTGCCCACGCCTACCGTGCTGTCCACCTGGATGTGGCCGCTATGCTCCTGCACGATGCCATAGGAAACGGAAAGACCCAGGCCCGTGCCTTTGTGCTGACCTTGCCGAGGCGCATTTTTAGTGGTAAAGAACGGGTCGTAAATGCGATGGAGGTGCTGCGCATCAATACCCGAGCCTGTGTCGCTGATTGCAACTGTGACAGTATCGCCATCGCTGGTGGTGAAGAGCCTAAGAACACCGCCGTCCGGATTGTCGACCATGGCGTCTTTCGCGTTCAGCAGCAGATTCAAGAACACCTGCTGCAGCTTACCCTGACTGCCGTAAATCCGATCCAGCGGGACCTGTAAATCCGGCTCGACGGTAATGCGCGCGGTGCGCAATTGGTGATCGAGGAGTGTGAGTGTCTCACGCAGCAAGGAGTTCAGGTCCAACGAGGCGAACACGGATGAGCTTGTACGCGAGAAGTTGAGAAGGCCGTTGACGATCTCGGACGCTCGGAATGTCTGCTGGGTGATCTTTTCGAGGACTGGCTGGAGTCTGCCATCGTCGCGTGTGTATTTCTGTAGCATCTGCGCGTAAGACGAAATCACTGCCAGCGGGGTGTTGACCTCATGCGCAACGCCGGCCGCGAGCAGGCCGATGGACGAGAGCTTCTCAGCCTGCGTCAGCTGACCTTCCAGGCGCACGCGCTCCGTGATGTCTTCCATCATCACGATCGACCCGACGGAGATAAAATCCCTGGTCAGCAGGGGCGCAACGGCCAAGTTCGCCGTACGGCTTTCGCCGGAGAAGCTGCCATCCTCCGCTCGCAAATCCAGCTTGACCTTAGACAGGTGGTGCGTGCCCGGCAAGTTGTGTACCGCCAAAAAGGGCTGCAGGAACGACGCCGGAAAGATCTCCCGCACCGGTCTGCCGATGGCCTCGGCGCGCGGCAAGGCATACATCACTTCCATCTCTGCGTTCCAGCTTTCCACGTTGTCATTCAGGTCCAGCGTGAAGATGCCCATCTTGATGGATTCGACGATGTTCTCGTTGAACTCTTTTAGCCGTTCGAACTCGTTGATCTGCTTTTCAAGCCGCGAGAACAGTTGTGCGTTCTGGATGGCGATGCCGATGTACCCGGCCAGCGAGCCCAGCAACTCCATGTCCTCAGACGAGAGGAAATCACCTTCCTGTGTACGCCCCAGACCGACCACGGCAATGGTGCGGCTGCTTTCCCCGCCGCGTCCCGAAACTCGACAGGGCAGGTAGTAGTTCAAGTCCAGCAGGGAAGCTATGCGCTGCTCCGCCGGCTCGAGGTGCGGCAGCAAGGAAGGATTTTCGAAAAAGATGTGGTCCTGCGATCGCAGACCGAAGTTGAGAAAAGAGTTCCGTGACATCTGCGCGGGCAGCTCCAGCAAAACGCCTTCTGGCAAACCGTGAGACGCGGCCAGCGAGAAAATGCGGCCGGTACCGTCATCGCCGGCGACGAATACCGCAACGCGCGATACAAGAAGGGTTTGTGAGAGCCGCTCAACCACGGAACGGGCCAGGACCGGCAGATCTGTTTGCGAAGAGAGTCCCCGGCTGAATTCGATCAGTGTTTCACGGTAGTCGTAGCGTTTGCGGTCGAATACACGATCTACACGCGCCTGGATCGCCGCCTTGACCGGTTCAAAGATCAGGGCCGTGGCAACAATGCCGGCCAGTAATCCCCAGATGCGCAGGCTGGGCAGGCGGGTGTGCACGACTTCAGCCGAGATGCCGACGATACCGAAGTACACCGCGATCAGTGCCGCTGTGGCCAGCGTGTAGGTCACGCCGCGCTTGAAGATCAGGTCCGTGTCCATCAACCGGTACCGGACGATGGCCCAGGCAAAAGTGAGCGGCAGAAAAATGAGTGAGAACCCGGCCGCGTGCGTCAGGGTAAGGGGAATATCTGCGTCAAGCAGGTATGGTATTGCGTAGAGTGCGGTAAAGGGCAACACAGAAAGCGTTGCGCCCCGGCTCAGCCACTTCAACTGCTGCCGTTCCAGCGGCTTGTCCGCCGCGCGATACCGCAGCCAGAAGACAATCGCGGCAACCACGTAGTACAGCGCGAGATAGCCCACGCCAATTTGATCCAGCCTGTGCTTGAGGCGCTCGGTAGCTGACCACCTGGTGATCGCGGCGATTTGCAGACCAAGCGTCACCCCGCCGGGAATGTATAGCAGCGCCGCTATCACCCTGCGGCGAGCCGACGAGGCGGCCTCGCCAAAACTGACGGCAAAATGGAGGAACAGGGCCGGCTGCAGGGCACCCGCCACGAGAGCACCCCAGTAACAAATCCAGTCCAGCGCGTCGAATACGCCGGTGTAGCGAAAGCTGTACAGCACGCCCGACACCAAGCAAAACACATAAAAGTGAGTGGCCTTGGGAGCTGTCCAGCGGCGCAGCAGCACATACATGCCAATCGCCAGGTAGGCCAGCGCGATGAGCCGCAGGCCCTGGTTGCGACCCCGATCGGTGGGTTCCAGGATGACGGGTACTTCAAGCGGTGCGCTGCCACGCACGAGCGAGTAGGTGATGTGGCCCCACGTCCCTGTGTGCTGCATTTCCCGCTGCAGTGCCGCAGTTCGCGGGCTCAGGCGATGGTTCGCAGCCAGCAGAAGGTCGCCGGTGCGTACCCCCGCACGGTGAGCGGGCGAAGTCAGCGGGACGCGCTCGGCTACCAGACCGCCAGCGGGGCCGGTGCTTTCAATCCACCAGACGCCGTCCGTGGGGGCCTCGTAAGCACTCTCCTGTAGAAAATTCGCGACGCCCAGGCCGCACACCAGCAGCGTCACCAATGCCAGGATGACTGCGGTTGCGCGCGTTTGTAGCGCTTTGCCCATCCGCCGGTTTCGCGCTCCTGTGGGTTGATGTGATCCGTAGAGACACGGGTCGAAGGTTCTGTCTGCACGTTGACGGCCAATCCGCAAATCAGCGTACGGTGGCAATGCAGGGTATGTACATTCTCATCATACGGCTCCTGTACGGGCAGAAGCCCAAGACTACCGATGTGCGGAAACGCATATTCCGTTTCCCATAGGCGGTGTCTTCCGCAAGTAAGTATCAGAGCCGGGTGCCTCGACGCTTGACCCCGGGCGCAGCTTGCGATGAACTGAAGAGATACATGACACGCTTCAAACAGAATGCGCAGGCGCAAACCGTGCTTCATCGCGACAGCGAATACTCCCTGCCGGTCTACGCCCGATTTCCCGTCGTGATGGACCGCGGCGAAGGCGTCTATGTTTACGACACCTCAGGCAATCGCTACCTGGACATGATGGCAGGGCTGGGCGTGAACGCGCTTGGACACGCGCACCCACGTATGGTCGCCGCTACGGCAGCGCAAGCCGCGAAGATGGTGCACCTGTCGCCGCAGTACTGCACACCCTATGCGGGAGAGCTTGGCGAACGCCTGTGCGCACTCTCCGGGATGGCTGGCGTATTCTACTCGACCGGCGGTGCAGAAGCCGTTGAAAGCGCGTTGAAGCTGGCGCGGGCGCATGCCAGGCAGAACTATAACGCGGAAAAATACCGTGTGGTGTCGCTGCTGGGCAGCTATCATGGCCGCACGTATGGCTCCATGTCTGTTACCGGACAGGCTAAATACCGTGACGATTTTGAACCCGGCATACCCGGCGCGGATTTCGTACCACGCGAGGACATCGCGGCATTGCGTGCTACGGTCACAGACAACACCTGCGCCATTCTGCTGGAGACGGTGCTGGGAGAGGGCGGTGTGTACGAGGTTTCCGCGGAATACCTGCGGGAAGCACGGCGTCTGGCCGATAAGCATCGCGCGCTCCTGATCCTGGATGAAATCCAATGCGGTCTTGGCAGGACCGGCCAGTGGTTCGCATACCAACACCTCGGTGTGAATCCGGACGTGCTCCTGCTAGGTAAACCATTGGGCGGCGGGCTGCCGTTGAGTGCTCTGCTGGTGCAGGCCGACCTGTTTCAGGCGCTTGGCCTGGGTAAGCATGGCAGCACCCTGGGCGGCAGCCCGCTGGCTTGCCGACTGGGGCTTGAGTTTCTGAACACGGTGGAAGACGAGCATCTGCTGGATCGCGTGACCGACACCGGCAGCTACCTGCGGCGGCGGCTGGATGCGATCGTTTCCGGTTGCGAACTGGCGTTGGAAGCTCGCGGGATCGGCTTGATTCAAGGGCTGGAACTCTCCATACCGGGCCGTCCCGTGGCAGAGGCTGCGCTGGAGCAGGGTCTCATGCTCAACTTCATCCAGGGTAACGTGATGCGGTTTCTGCCCGCGTTTCTGCTCGAGCGCAAGCACGTCGATGCAGCCATGGCCATCGTCGAGCCGTTGCTTGCGGAAGCTGCCGGTGCGGTTCCGGAGGAGGCGTTGGCCACCGCGTCCCACTGAAGCCAGAGGATGCGCGTCAGGGCTGAACCGCCGGAAAGAAGGTGGTATGCAGCCATTGACGCATGGCGAGTTGCATTCGATCCAGCTTGGTCGCGGGTGAGCCGGGCACTCCGGCAAAAAAGTGCTCCGCGTCGGCGATCCAATGCATCTCCTTCGGCTCAGGCGTTCCGGCAAAAACTTGTTCCATCACGTGGCGAGGGGCGAACGGGTCTTCCGCGCCGGTCACAAACAGCTTGGGAGCTATGCAGCCGGACAGAAAGTGGTACGAGTAGCTGCGTCCACCAGCCTCCAGCGGCATACCAAGTCCTACAAGGCCGGCAACGCGCGTGTCACCGCACGCCGCCTGAAAGCCGATGTTTGCGCCAAAGGAAAAGCCCGCAAGCAGAATGGGCAGGCTGAAGGTGTGATCAAGCCAGTGCAACGCCGCACGCACATCCTCAATCTCGCCGGGACCGCCGCTGTGCACGCCTGCGCTGCGGCCTGTGCCGCGGAAGTTGAAGCGCAGCACGGGCACACCGAAGTGTGAAAACGCCTTGGCGGCGTGATAGACGACCTTGGTGTGCATGGTGCCGCCGGAGGGTGGATGCGGGTGACACACCACGGCCGAGTAGATGGCATCCGCATGCCCGACATTGAGAACGGCTTCAAGTTTTCCCGCCGGCCCGGTAAGGTTTTCAATTGTCTGGAGGGTGGCAGAAGACATCTCCAGATTTTAGCGGCAAGTCTGCCCTCGGGTATCCTGAGTGCCTATGCCCATTGATCCAATCGCCCTCACCCGGCAACTTGTCGATGTTGAATCGACGACGTATCACGAAGGCCGTTGCGGCACGTTTCTCTATGAGTACCTGCAAGGCCTTGGCTATCAATTGGAGAAGCAGCCGGTCGAACAGCCTGAACTGGCGCGCACGCCAGGTGGCGGCACGGGTGAGCGCTTCAACCTGTACGCAATCATGCCGGGTACCAGTCCGAAGATCACGCTATCCACGCACTTCGACACAGTTCCGCCGTACTTTGGCTCCAGCGAGGACGACACCTGGGTATATGGGCGGGGATCGTGCGATGCGAAGGGCATCCTGGCCTCACAGGTTGCTGCGGCTGAAAAGCTGTACGCGGGCGGAGTCCCGGTAGGGCTGTTGTACGTTGTAGGCGAAGAACGTGACTCTGCCGGGGCAAGGGTCGCAAACCTGGACGGTCACGGCTCTCGCTTTCTAATCAATGGCGAGCCGACGGAGAACAAGCTGGCATTGGCGACGAAGGGCGCACTGCGCGTGGAACTGCGTGCCACGGGCAAGATGGCACATTCCGCCTACCCGGAGCTGGGTGAGTCGGCTATTGACAAGTTGGTCGACGTGCTGCACGACCTGAAGCTGGCGGAGTTGCCGGTCGACCCCGAGATCGGCCCGTCCACTCTGAATGTAGGCCTTCTGTCCGGCGGGCGGGCACCCAACGTCATCTCGGACGCTGCTGAGGCGCACCTGCTGATCCGGCTGGTCGGGCCCTCACAGGACGTGAAAGCTGTGGTGGAGCGGACGGCAGGCGGGCGGGTTGACGTGGCATACTCGCTGGACCTGAAAACGGTGCGCATGAAGCGCATGCCGGGCTGGGAGACTATGGTGGCGAAGTACGCCACGGACATTTCGTCGCTGACCAGCTGGGGCGAGCCCATGTTGCTGGGGCCGGGAACCATCCATGTGGCGCACACGCCAGAGGAGAAGGTGCTGAAGTCGGAGCTGCTGGAAGCTGTGGAGAAGTATGCAGAGTTGGCAGGCAGCCTGGCCTTGCAGCTCTAGCTCTATTGGCCGTACAGCAGCAGGCCGAACAGGAAGACCCAGAGGACGCCCATGGTGTGCCAGTACCACGCTGCGGAGTCCACCAGGATCTGCCGCGACTCGATGAGCCGAACCGTCCTCATGCCCACCACGGCTGCCACCAGCAGCATCAATCCCAGCAGAAGGTGAATACCGTGAACGCCAGTGATCAGGTAGAAAAAGCGAGATGACGGATTGCCGCGAAAAAAGATCCTTTGCAGCGCAAGCTGCTTCCACGCCACGTACTGCCCCCACAGAAACAAGACGCCGAACAGGATGGAGGCAATCAGCCACGGCAACACACGCTTCTGTGTGGGACGGCCAAGGCCTAGCCACTCCTCCAGCACATCTATTTCGCGGAAGATACCCCGTCGTGCGAACTCAATCGTCGCAGACGAGATCAGTAGTAGCAGCGTGTTGATCCAAAGGATCGACGGAATCTCAATGGGCAACCAGGGATTGATCCAGCGGTTGTAAGCGTCGAAGTGACCCGAATGCTTTGTCACAAAGAAAGCGCTCACAATGGCGATGAAGAACATGAGGTCACCGCCTAGGGCGAAGAAGAGGCCCAAACGGTAACGCTGCAAACGCTCTCGTGGTCCGCGGCTGCCCACGGGGCGGTTGCTCCAATTGTCGCCTTCGCCGCCGCCACCGGTGTGCTTTGGATCGACTGGCGGCAGGCGGCCGCCTCCGGTGTCGCCCTCGTCAATGCGGCGCGGGGGCCGGTGCACAACCTCGTCTGGATGGAGAAGGGCGGGCATGAGGGCTCACTCTTCGCAGAGTTTACTCCGCTTTGCCGCGGGGTGTACATGCGCCGGCGCAAATCCGCCTGAGCCGCCAAGGCTACTGCCGCGAAGTCTTGACCACATCGATAAACAGCTGGTGAACGCGCGTGTCATGCGATAGCTCCGGGTGAAATGTCGCAGCAAGCAGGCGTCCTTGACGGACCAGCGTGGGGGACCCGTCGCGCTCGGCCAGCACCTCTACGCCGTGGCCTGTCCGCGTGATGCGCGGCGCGCGGATATACACCATCTCGATGGGTCCACCCGGCAGCGAAGTCTCGGCTTCCAGGATGCGGGAGTCGTTCTGGCGGCCGTAGGCGTTGCGCTCCACGGTTACGTCCAGCGCTTCCAGCGAGCGCTGGACAGGGTTCTGCACGTCTTTTGCCAGCAGGATGACACCTGCGCACGTGCCGAAGGTTGGTGCGGTCTGGACGAAGTCACGCAGCACCTCAAAGAAGCCGGCCCGCTCCAGGTGCTTGAGAAAAGTGGTCGATTCACCGCCGGGGATCACCAGCCCATCGATCTGAGTGAGCTGCTCCGGCTTGCGGACGAGCAGGGTCTTTACCCTGAGGCCGGCCAACATGCGTGCATGCGCGTCAAAAGCGCCCTGCAGCGCAAGAATACCGACGGTTGGCTGACCGGTCCGGATGGGCGATTCGCTCATACGACATCATAGCGGGGGGACCTGCGGTGCGAAGGACCGGCCCTGAACGCATTCACCGAAGACACGCGTGGCAGATTTATGGTCATAGAGGCTGCCGGGCATCTTTTCAAATCGGGAACGTCATTTGTGGAGCTACGTAGATTGCCAGACTGCACCAACAATGGTGCAACTGAGCTCAAGATCGGCTCGAGTCGGTGCCCCGGGGGACGCGAAAAGACAAGAAAACCTCGCTTTTGCGGCAAGCGTGCAAAAACATGCTATTAACGGCATAAAAGCCGCAAAAAACACGTCACAGGCGACACTTTTAGCGCTTTAAGGACCCGCTTACCAGCCGCGGGTCTGCATCAGGTGCTGTTCTTCGATAGCCATGGCGGCAAGCCCCTTCATGGTGCCGGTCACCTGTTCGCTGGCTTCCGCGAGGATCTTAGGGTCGTCGAAATGCGTTGCCGCAATGACAATCGCCTTGGCGCGCGAAACTGCTTCCGCGCGTTCTTTGGAATCGTTCTCCACGTCGAGCGGCGTGGCGCGCTCCTTCATGAAGATGCCGGACCCGACGAACACTGTTTCCGCACCCAGCTGCATCATGAGCGCGGCGTCAGCCGGCGTGGCGATGCCGCCCGCGGAGAAGTTCGGCACCGGCAGCTTGCCTGTCTTGGCGACCATGCGAACGAGCTCATAGGGCGCGCCGTGGACCTTGGCAGCGTTGTACAGTTCTTCCTCGCCGAGCACGGTGAGCGCCTTGATCTCGCGGGTGATCTGGCGCATGTGCTGCACTGCGTGCACCACGTCGCCCGTGCCCGGCTCGCCTTTGGTGCGGATCATCGCCGCGCCTTCAGCAATGCGCCGCAGTGCCTCACCCAGGTTGCGCGCGCCGCAGACAAATGGCGTGG
>CAXTBQ010000015.1:0-10770 GCA_964242065.1 uncultured Terriglobus sp.
GACTGGCAATTCGCCCGGCCGGCGCGGCACGTCGATCACGATACCCGCGTCCGGATTAGCCGCGGCTTCCGTGCGTGTGTGCAGCGAGACCGCAGGCTGATACGGCTGGTATACCTCAGCCGGCTGGGTCTGCGGGGGGATGGCAGCGGACGGCTTGGCAACCGAAGCGGCGGGCGGCAGATCTTCAATTACGGTGTCGGGCGGATGCGAAATCCCGGTCTGCTGGGCAACGAGTGGCGAAGCGGTCAGCAGGAGCGCGAGCGGAAGCGTCGGTTTCATAGCGAGTACTCCTTTTGCCGTACACTCCGGCAACCATCAGCCTAGAAGAACCGGATGGCTCTGCCCATGTGCATCTCGCGTGCTGAATCAAAAACGTCAACCCTCGTCGTGGTGAGCGCGCCGGCAACGTGCTCTCGAGACACACGCTGCAAGTGTGTTTGCCTTTGCTAGAATTGCGCGACGGCGCGACTCCCGGCACAAAAGTACAATCACGACTTAATGGCTGAGTTGCTGGAAACAATCTTTGCTGCGGGTGGGCGCACCATCCCGGTGGATCAGCGCGCAAAGCTGAACGACCGCATGACGCACCGCATCCTTGCAGCGGGCATGCCACAACAGGGCACAGAACAGAAAGGCATCATGACCGAGATCGTATCCATCACCGCACGCGAAATCCTGGACAGCCGGGGCAATCCCACGGTGGAAGCGGATGTAATCCTCTCCGGCGGAGCCATGGGCCGCGCGGCCGTGCCCAGCGGTGCCAGCACCGGCGAACATGAGGCGGTGGAACTGCGTGATGGCGACAAGGAGGTCTACCTCGGTAAGGGTGTGCTGCAAGCGGTGGAGAACGTGGAAAGCGCCATTGCGCCGGAGCTTGCAGGCATCGACGCCAGCAATCAGCGCCTGATCGACGAGACCATGCTGCAGCTGGACGGCACGGAAAACAAGTCGCGCCTGGGTGCGAATGCCATCCTTGCCGTGTCCATGGCGTGTGCCCGCGCGTCGGCCAGCGCGCTCAAGCTGCCGCTCTACCGCTACCTCGGCGGCGTCAACGCCTGCCTGCTGCCCACGCCGATGATGAACATCCTGAACGGCGGCGCGCACGCCGACAACAACGTGGACTTCCAGGAGTTCATGATTATGCCAGTAGGTGCGGAAACCTTCAGCGAGGCGCTGCGCTGGGGCGCGGAGACCTTCCACACGTTGAAAAGCGTGCTGAAGAAGAAGGGGTACAACACCGCCGTAGGCGATGAAGGCGGCTTTGCGCCGTCGCTCAAATCGAACGAGGAAGCCCTTGAAGTGATCCTTGAAGCCATTGAGGCTGCGGGCTTTGCGGCGGGTGAGGATATCGCACTGGCGCTCGACCCGGCCTCCAGCGAGTTCTACAGCAAGGAGATTGGCAAGTACGTCTTCAAGAAGTCGGACAAGAGTGAAAAGACATCCGCCGAGATGGCCGCGTACTGGGCCACCTGGGTTCGTCAGTACCCGATCCTCTCCATCGAAGATGGACTGGCGGAGAACGACTGGGAAGGCTGGAAGATTCTCACCGATGAGATCGGCGACCGCTGTCAGCTCGTAGGCGACGACCTGTTTGTGACCAACTCCAAGCGCCTGCGGGAAGGCATCGACAAGGGTGTAGCCAACTCCATCCTCATCAAGGTCAACCAGATCGGCACGGTGTCGGAAACGCTGGACGCGATTGAGCTGGGTCGCCGCTATGGGTACACCTCGATCATCTCGCACCGCTCGGGCGAGACGGAGGACACCTTCATCGCCGACCTTGCCGTGGGCACCGGCGCGGGCCAGATCAAAACCGGTTCACTCTCCCGCACCGATCGTATCGCCAAGTACAACCAGCTGCTGCGCATCGAAGAAGAGCTCGGCCAGGGCGCAGAGTACCTCGGCATTGAGTCGGTAAACTGCGAGTAGGTCAGATCCCTTCCTTGTTTGTCATCTCGTAGCGAAGCGGAAGCCTGCCCTGAGCCTGCCGAAGGGGGATCTGCTTCTCAGCCCGTCAGGAGAAGCAGCCATGCCAAGACACAAGCCACTCATCCTCACCATTCTCGACGGCTGGGGCGTTCGTGCGGAAACGCACGGCAACGCCATCGCGCTGGCGCGCAAGCCGGCGTACGACATGCTGCTGCGCGAGTACCCAAACACGGTGATCCGCGCCAGCGAGCACTTCGTCGGCTTGCCGGACGGCCAGATGGGCAACAGCGAGGTGGGCCACCTGAACCTGGGCGCGGGCCGCGTAGTGCGCATGGACATCACACGCATTGACGCGATGATTGCTTCCGGCGAGTTCTTTCGCGATCCGCTGCTGGTGGGCGAGATTACCGCTGCCACGCAGCGCGGACGCGTCGTACACCTGCTCGGCCTGCTAAGTGACGGCGGGGTGCACTCGCACCAGCGGCACCTGTATGCGCTGCTGAAGCTGTGCGCGCAACTTAAGGCAGAGCGCGTTTTCGTGCACGCGTTTTTGGATGGGCGCGACACCATGCCGACTTCCGGCGCAGGCTATATAGCAGAGTTGCAGCAGCAGATCCGCGAGATCGGCACGGGTAAGCTGGCCACCTGCAGCGGACGCTACTACGCGATGGACCGCGACCTGAAGTGGGACCGCGAAGCGCTGACCTTCAATGCCATGGTCAAGGGCAACGCCGAAGGCCGCACCACGACAGACGCCGAGGCCTACGTCCGCGAGAGCTACAACAACGGCATCACGGACGAGTTCGTCGTGCCCTTTGTCTGTGTGGATGCGGCAGGGCAGCCGGTGGGCACCGTGCAGGACGAGGACCTGTGCATCTGCTTCAACTACCGCAGCGACCGCGTCCGGCAGATTACCCGTGTGCTGGCGCGCAACGTCGCAGGTGGCCTGACGAAGCAGGACGCGCGCGACCTGCCCAACGCCGACGAACTCGACCTCGAAGTCCCGCGGGTCAGCGTGCCGCGGCTGCGCTACATCAGCATGACGCAGTACGACCCCAAGTTCACACTGCCCATGGTCATCCTGCCGGAGAGCATGGACAACCTGCTGGCGAACGTCATGGCCAACCACGAACTGCGCAACCTGCGCGTGGCCGAAACGGAAAAATACGCGCACGTGACCTACTTCTTTAACGGCGGCATAGAGAAGCCGTTCGCCGGCGAGGAGCGCGAGGTGGTCCAGTCGCAAAAGGTCGCCACCTACGATCTGGCTCCGGAGATGAGCGCGCGCGGCATCTGCGACGTGGTGCTAAAGGCCATCGAGGACACCGCGTTCGACGTGGTCGTGGTGAACTTTGCCAATGCCGACATGGTGGGCCACAGCGGCAAAATGGAACCGACCATCAAGGGCGTGGAAACAGTGGACGCCTGCCTGGGCGAAATCTACGCGGCGCTGAAGCGCAACGGCGGCCAGTGGCTGATCACCGCCGACCACGGCAACGCCGAACTGCTTATCGACCCCGTCACCGGCGGCCCGCACACCGCGCACACCACCAATCCTGTGCCGCTGATCGCGGTGACTGAAGCAGGCAAGCAGTTCCGTCTGCGACAGGACGGTTCGCTGCGCGACCTGTCACCCACGATGCTCGCAATGCTTGGGCTGGGCCTGCCGAAAGAGATGACGGGTGGCGATCTGCTGGTGTTCTAACTAGCTCCGTGGCTTAGTCGTACACCGGATACTCCAGATAGGGTTTTGACACGCTTGTGATGATGTCCTCTGGCTTGTTAAAGGGAAGGGTTACGTCCACTTGCCGGCATTCGACGTCGATCTTGATGTTGTTGCACGCTCTCAACAGGTAGCGAGTTGGCGAAGGCACTTGAATCCCGCCATCTTGTTTCCAGTCCCGCTCGAGTGATTTACGCAGGTCGCCTGACCGAATTTGCTGTACCAACTTCAGAACGTGTGCGACTTCGAGAGCAAGAGTTGTTTCCCGAGTGTCGAACGGCTGCTTGGGAGTTCCCAATACGAGTGAACACGTTCCACCGCGCAAGAGAGTTCTTCGATTCATTTACATCTCCCGCCGGCCTTCCATGGCGCGGCTCATCGTCACTTCGTCGGCATATTCAATGTCGCTGCCAGCTGGAACGCCGGTGGCGATGCGGGTGATGCGGAGCGGGTGGTCGGCGTTTGCGCGATGCAGTTCGCCTGCGAGCCAGTGGGCGGTGGCTTCGCCTTCAACCGTCGGCGAGAGCGCGAGGATGATTTCCTCGATTTCGCCCACGCGGCTGAAGAGGTTGGCCGTGCGTAGCTGCGACGGGCCTACGCCGTTGAGCGGTGACAATGTTCCGTGCAAAACGTGATAAATGCCGTTATAGCCGCGCGTTTTCTCAATCGAGGCGATACTGGTCGGCTCTTCCACCACGCACACCGTCGCGTGCGTGCGCGTGGGACTCGAGCAGTAGATACACGGGTCCACGTCTGTGACGTTGTTGCAGATGGAGCAGAGGCGCAGCTGTGCTTTTAGTGCGCGGATGGCTGCGGAGAGCGCTTCGGCATCTGCATCGGGCGAACGCAGGATGTGAAAGGCTAGCCGCTGCGCGCTCTTTGTGCCCACGCCGGGCAGTTTGCGTAGCTCATCGATCAGGCGCGCCATGGGTTGGGCAAAGCGTTCCATCGCTACCTTGCCCCTCCTGCTGCGGGCGCGTCCGCAGCGGATTTCGCGGCGCTTGCCGCTGCATCGCGCAGACCCAGCCCGGGCACCAGCAGCTTGCCGTCGATGCCCTGCGGCGACCATGCCGTGACCACTGCCTTCGCAATCTTCGCGATGGCGACTTCGCCCTCGTTATCCACGCTCCAGCCCTTGTCGGCGTTGTCATAGGTGTACACCGCAAGCACGATAGGGCCGGACTTGCCTGCGATCAGCGCCACGTCCGACCGGGTGGCGTTCAGCGAACCGGTTTTGCTGGCAATGCCGCTGCCTTCTTCCGTGCTGTCGAGCGACTCCAGGTAGCGCGGGATGGTGTCGCGGTAGAACTGATTGCGCAGCATGTCGAGCGCCACCTTACACGCGGCATCGGCTTTTATTTGATCGATGCGAGGATGACCGGGCAGGTTCAGGTCGCAGCGGCCAATACGCTCCATGAGCAACGCAATTTCACGCGGCGTGGTCTTGCCCAGGCCGAACTTCGGCTGGTCGGCGGGTATGGGCCCAGTTGCCGGCTTGGAAACCTTTTTGTACAACCACGTGTTTGCCAGTCCAAGTGCGGCCATGTTGGCGTCCACCTCGGCTGTGGGGAAGCGGTCAATCATCAGGTTGGTCGCGGTGTTATCGCTGACGATCACCATCATGGTCGCCACATCCTTCAGGGTCAGCGTAACGGGAGCGTCCAAGAAGTGCAGGATGCCCGATCCGCCCACCGCTTCGCCGGTGCGCAGCTTGATGGAGTCGCCCCACTGCGCTTTGCCCTCGGCAATCGCGCGCAGAACGGTCCACAGCATTGCCAGCTTGATGGTGCTGGCGGTCTGCACAGGCTTGTCTGCATCCAGCGCAAACTGCCTGCCGGTGTTCAATTGCTCCGCAAACATGGCGATGCTGCCGTGGTGCGCTGCAACCACCTGCAGGATGGCGTTCTCCATGGCGGCCTGTGCCGCTGCCGGCTGCTCAACGGACTTGGCCGCAGGCTTCTGCGCGACGGCAGACAAGCCGATGCAGAGCAGCACAATGGCTTGCCACCCGCGACGCATTCAGCCCAGCAACTTTCCGAGGTCCATGCCACCCAGCATGTCGCTGCTTGCGCTCTGCATCTGCGCATCCACCTTGCGCCCTGCCTCGTTCACCGCGGCAGTGATCAGGTCTTCCAACATCTCCACGTCACCGTCACTGGCAGCCAGCGCGGTGGGCGCAATGGTCAAACGCAGCAGTTCCTTGCGGCCGTTGACGCGCGCCGTTACCAGGCCGCCACCAGTGCTTGCTTCTGCGGTGGTGGTCGCCATCTTCTGTTCCATCTGCGCCTGCATGTGCTGGGCCTGGCCCATCATTTCCTGCAGCTTGCTCATGTCCATCGTGCTACTCCATCCCATCCAGATTCATGCGGAACTTGACGGACCGCTCCACCTCTTCAAAGCCGTTGCGCACGTGTGCCGCGATCGCGCCCTTGTCGTCCAATAAGGAGTCGGATGCCAGTTCCGTCAGCTGCCGCGTCTTGGCCCACGCGGCGACCGCCTGCACCAGTGCCGCGCCCCAACCTGTACCGCGGTGTTCCGGCTCCACGTACCAGCCTTCCAGAAAAGCCACCGGTGACGAGTGACAGCCATCCGCGTAGGCCCGTTCGCCAGCTTCGACAAATCCAACCAGGGTGCCAGGCGCTGCTTCTGCAACCAGCGTCACGACATCCTTTCGATTCAGCCAGCGTCGCACATCGCTCCTGTCTGCTCCGCCATTCGGCCATAAGGCCTCTCGTATTCGCAGCCACGCTGTGTGGTCGCCCTCCGCCAATACTCGAACAGGCACAGGCCTAATCCTTGCGAAGATCGAACACGTTGGTGACTTCCGCGTTGAACAGCTTTTGCGCGGCCTGCACGGTGGGGTGCTCCAGCGCGCGAGCCTGGGCGCTGCCAGTGCGCGGCTTCTTTGGCGCTTTCGGCTTCGCGTCCAATGCCCCCGGCTCGAAGACTAGTCGCGCGGCAGGCAATCCTTTCTCACGCAGCGCACCTTTGATCACCGCCTCCACGTCCGCGCGGAAGACCATCGGGAGCATGGGCTTGGAAAGATTTGTTGCGATGCGCACTTCGCCCTCGTGCAGCGTCCAGGTGGATGTTTCCAGTTGCTCTGCGGCTGAGGCGTGCTTGCCCGTAGCAAACAGCGCTTCCACGGCAGCGGTCTGCAGGTCGCTTGTGGCAGTTGCATCGTTGTTGGTTGCCGGGATGGTCACATCTGCTTCTGCCTCGGGCAGTTGCGGCGGTGCCTCTGCGGGGCCGGAGAGCTGCGGCGCTGAAGTCGCTGCATCCTGCTGTTGACCGGCTCCCTCAATGGATGATGGCTCTGCACTTACAGCCGGCTGCAAAGGAGTGTGAGGTTCCGTGGCCGGTTCCACCCGCTCTAAAGGCGTACTGGGCACCTCCGTTTGAGGTTGTAGCGCCACGTGCGGTGGCGCAGCGAGCACCTGTGCGGTGGTGGCGAACGCACCTGCCTGCGCCTGTTGTCTTTGAGGCTGTTGTGCAGTGGGCGCGCCGGATGTTTGCGAGAAGCGCGACGACGGTGTGTTTGTGACGGGCCGCGCAGGCAGCGGTGCAATAGCCGGCCGCGCGGGCGGCACAACGCGCGCAGAGGACGCACCGGCAGCCGATTTCGGCAGCTGCGAGAGGAACTCCTCCATGGGAATCAGCCTCTGCAGGTGCACCAGTTTGATAAGCCCAAGCTCCAGGTGCAGACGCTGCTCCTGCCGAAAGCCGAGGTCATCGAAGGTGCGCAGCATGACCTGGAGAAAGCGAGTCAGTTCTTCTTCGGTGAAGAGCATGGCGGAGCGCACGGCGCGTCGGCGCTCGTCCGGCGAAATCTGCAGCAACTCGCTCGAGTTCTGCTCCTCGGTGAGTGTAGCGATCTTGGCCATGATGCAGTTGCGCAGGTAGCGCACAAACTGCCGCGCAATCTGCGAAGGCGAGTTGCCGGCATCCAGCAGGCGACCTGCCGTGCTCATCACCGTTGCGGCAGCGTTGCGCGCAACGGACTCCAGGATGTCCTCGAACACCGTGTTGGGCACGGTGCCCATTAGCTCGCGGATCTCACCTGCCGAAAGCTCGGCCTTGCCGTCCACCACGGGTGCGGAGGCGATGGCCTGATCCATGATGGAGAGCGCGTCGCGCATGGAGCCGTCACCGGCCTCGGCCAGCAGCGATAACGCGGCCTCGTCGGCCAGCACGCCCTCGTGCGCGGCAATGCCTCGCAGCTCCGTCAAGATGTCGTCGAGCTTCACCGCGTGAAAGCTGAAGTGCTGGCAGCGCGACCGGATGGTCTGCGGAATATTCTCCGGCTCTGTCGTCGCCATCATGAACACGATGTGTTCGGGCGGCTCCTCCAGCGTCTTCAGCAGGGCATTGAAGGCGGCATCGGTAATCTGGTGCGCCTCGTCGAGAATGTAGATCTTGAAGCGGTCGCGCGCAGGGCGGTAGCGGGCCGCGTCACGCAACTCGCGAATCTCGTCAATGCCGCGGTTGGTCGCGGCGTCAATCTCGATCACGTCTACGGCGTTGCCCGCCCGTATCTCAAGGCA
This sequence comes from uncultured Terriglobus sp., assembly GCA_964242065.1. Classification (GTDB taxonomy): domain Bacteria; phylum Acidobacteriota; class Terriglobia; order Terriglobales; family Acidobacteriaceae; genus Terriglobus. The sequence goes on from CAXTBQ010000015.1 coordinate 8,197, forward strand.
ACTGTCACAGGTGCCGCAGGGTTCGGGTGTCGGCCGCGCCCCGGAGCCGATGGTGTTGCGGCAGTTCAGCGCCGAGGCAAGGATGCGCGCAATGGTCGTCTTGCCGATGCCGCGATGCCCGCTGAAAATGTACCCATGCGCGATGCGTCCCTGTTCCAGCGCGTTCTGCAGCGTACGGGTGACGTGGTCCTGCCCTGCGACGTCGGCAAAGCGCTGCGGCCGGTATTTGCGGGCGAGTACCTGGTACGGCATGGCTCTAGTCTAGCGGGTCGGAAAATGTTTAGAGCAGCTCTAGGAACTCGTCGACAGTCAGCCCTGCGTCGCGAATGAGATTGCGAAGCGTACCTTTTCTCATCTCGACTCGGTTCGGAATCACCAGACTTCTCGCACCGGCCTTTGCCAGCACTTGATGGCTGCCCCTTCGACGGTCCAGCTCCCAGCCTAACTTTTCGAAAGCCTTCATGACCTGTGACGAGGAGATGTTGGAGAGCGTACCCACTTATGCGGCTTCCGCCGAGAGCATTCCGGGTTCAACTGTCACCAGCCTTGCTCGTTCCTGCTCTGAAAGCGCACGGATAGCCTTCGAGTCTTCCGCCTCCAGGTAAAGTTCCATGGCCTCACGGATATTGTCCCTTGCCTCAGCCTCCGTCTCGCCGTCCGAGTAGCAGCCGGGGAGCGCAGGCACAGAAGCTATAAAAAAGCCATCTTCATCCTGCTCAATTCTGACGTGAAATTTCATGTTCGAGCTCCTGCGGCGAGGTTAGCAGACCAACGGTACGGTTGCACGACCTCTTCAATGTTGGCAGTCATTGCAATCTCCCGCTTTTCGTGGACGATGAACCGACCTTACCTGTAGAGCTTCGCGCACGGGAAGTGATGCAAAGTGCCGCGCGATTGGGGACCGGGTTAGCTGATCTGAGACTGGGCATTACCAAGCATGCGTGTGTAAGGTAAACAGGCTCTGCAATCGCAGAACGAACCGACTCATGCACGTCTTGACCGCAGCCATTTGCGCAGGGTCAGCGGCAAGCCAAGCTTCTTGCGACGCTTGATCTCCTTGTCGCTAAACATGGTTCCGCGGCACCCTTCCGCGCCGCAGTAGCAGGGCTGATCGTCTTCGTCGCTGTCGTACAGGTGGTATTCATAGGTGAGCTCTTCGCCTGCGGCGATGTTTCGCAGCGCCAGCACGTAGATGTGGCCGTCATCCTCCTCCGTCTGGCAGTTGGGCTCGCAGCAGTGATTGATGAACATGGCCGTGCCGAACCCGTCGATCACGGTATCGCGGTCTGCCACGCCGAACAGGTAGGTCACGTCGCGGTCGCGGTAGCGCTCGTCGGCTTCGGCCTTGGGCATGCGCGGACCGTCGTACTCCGCCACGCGCGCTCCTTTGCGGATCGGATCCAGTGTGTAACATCCGCAGCCATGCACGGGAGACGAGCGAAGGAAGAGTCGAGGCAGCATCGTTGCAGGAGTATAAATGCGCGCATCGCCGTGCTGCGTCTAATCTTCTGACAAGGAGGTGCGAATGGCTCCATGGGCTCACAAGCGATACCTGGCACAGGGTGCATCGCTGCTCGCTGCTGCCTTCCTGCCGCTGCTCGCTCAGACGGGCAAGCCTGCCGACCCCAAGTGCAAGCCGGGAACCAAGGGCTGCCCCGCCAAGACCGCGGGCGACAGCAACACGCCCAAGCCGCCAGCCTCTGCGGCGGACTTCGCGTTTCCCATCGAGGACTCGAAGCATGGTGCGGATGCCGAAGGCACGCCGCCTGCCGCACCAGCGCCGTCAGCGCAGAAGAACCGCCTGTCTGACATGCCCACAGACGCTGTGCCTGACCCACCCGCATCTTCGCAGGAACCCATGCACCTGCCGCCGGGCACCTCCAGTTCCGGCGATGCCCCAGGCACCAGTTCCAGCCGCGGTGCCGAAGAGGATGACGTAGCACCTACCACGGCAGCGCCCGATGCTCCGGTGAAGGCCTCCCCGCTGAAAGATCTGGGCAGCCGTGGAGACTTGTCTACAGCCCGCGCAAAGCTGGAAATAACACGCGTGGACGACGACCTGAAAGTAGGCCGCTTCTACATGAAGGACGGCAATGCGCAGGGCGCCTACCTCCGCTTCAAGGACGCGCTGGGACGCGCTCCGGACGACCCGGACGTGCAATTCAACGTGGCCGAGGCCGCGGCCGCGTTGAACAAGCGGGAGGAGGCAATCGCGAGCTACAAGGAGACATTGCGGCTGGATCCTGGTGGCGACCACGAGAAGGCGTCACGCAAAGCACTGGATAGACTGAGTTCATCGGCGCGATGAACGATCAGCTCGCGCCTTCTTCCAGGTCCACCGGCTGCACTCCCGGCAAGGGCACCCTCGGCGTCTCCGCCATCACGTCTCGCACGACCTCCTGCACATTCAGGTAGCGGCGGATGTAACGCAGAGGGCTGGGCGCGGCGGCCATTTCACGCAGGTGGAACTCCCAAACGTCTTCCCGGCTGGATTTCCGCAGGTGCGCCTTGCGATCGACCTGCATAATGGTGCCATTGCGGCCGATTCGCTGAAAGGCCTGCGCGGGCACAACA
>CAXTBQ010000015.1:10780-47990 GCA_964242065.1 uncultured Terriglobus sp.
CGCTGTCCGCTGCGCCAGAACGCACGTGCAAACAGGTGAGAATACAGCAGGATGTTCGAGCGGTCGCCCAGGCTCAGCCATGCCACAGCGGCGTCGCCGCCGGGCCAGGGTACGCCGGCATGCGTGGGAAACCACTTCCTGAACTCAAAACCCTCTGCCTTGGCCTGCTGGATCAACAGTTGCAGTAGTTGTGTGCGAGTCATACCCGCCAGAGCTCCCGTGATTCCTCAAATTAGGACGAACGGCAGGGTAGCGTCAAATGGCAGAGGCATACCGATGCCTGGAGTTCGCGTCTACCTGCATGTGGTCTGGTTCAGACGAAACCGGCTTCAGCTTTTGGCCGCGGTACTTTGTGTGCCTCTGCTGCCCGCAGCCGCGCAGAACACCTATCCGCTGAATCTGGATCCGACCGTTCGCGACGGCTTTCAGCACTTCTACAACCTGGATTACGACGGCGCGATGCAGCGCTTTGAGCAGGTGCAACGTGCCCATCCGCAGGACCCCATGGCCATCGGCTACGTGCTGATGGACACCATTTTCCGTGAACTCTACCGGCAGGATCTGCTGGACACCACCTACTACGCGCGCGAACACTTCCTGAGCTCCGGGCACAAGTCTGACGTCTCCGCAGAAACACGGGACCGCATCGAGCAGCTCACAAATCAGGCTATGAGCCTTGCGGACACGCGCATCAGGAGCAATCCCAACGACAAGGACGCCTACTTCGCCCGGGGCTATGCCAAGGGCATGCACGCCGCCTGGATGACCCTGGTGGACCACAGCTTTACCGGTGCCGCACGGCAGGGCTTGTCCAGCCGCAACGACAGCGAGCAGGTGCTCAAGCTCGATCCCGACTATGCGGACGCAAAAATGGCCGTCGGCATCCAGCAGTTTGCCGTGGCCAGCCTGCCGCGGTTTGTGCGCATGCTCGTGGGCATCGCCGGCGTGGGCGGCAACAAGGAACAGGGGCTCGCCCTGCTGCGTGAGGCGGCCGCGCATGGAACCGCTACCAAGGTCGAATCCCAGACTGCGCTCTCGCTTTTTTTGCGGCACGATCACCGCTACGCCGATGCCTATGCCGTGGCGCAGCATCTGGCAAAGCAATACCCGCACGATTACCTCTTCCGGCTGGAAGAGGCCAACCTGATGAAGGATGCCGGCCGCGGACCGGAGGCCATCACCATCTACCGCGCTGTGCTAGACGACGCCGCAAAGCCCGGCTACTTTGTGGAACCGCGCCTGCAGCTTGCCTACTTTGGTCTGGGCGAAACGCAGCGAGGGCAAGGAGAGAGCAACAACGCGGCGATTAGCTACCGGAAGGCCGCCACCCAGCCCAACTGCAGCGACTGGATGCGCAAACGCGCAGAGCTCGCCGCCGGGCAGATGTACGACCTGCTCAATCGCCGGAACGACGCCCTGGAGCAGTACAAGCTAGCCTCTGCTCCCGGCGGCGACCAGACGCAGGCTTCCGACGCGCGCAAGTACATCAAGAGCCCGTATCGCGGCACCTGAGCAGGGAACCGTTGCACTCGAAAGTCCGTACCTCTCTCTGCCTGCCGCTTGTGCAAGAATGTCTCAGGTTGGCGGCACACAGGAGTGTTCCCTTATGTACGGACAATTGCTTCGCCCGCGTTTTGACCGAAAGGTAGCCGGCGTTTGCGCCGGGTTTGCACGCGCTTATGGCTGGGATCTGACAATGGTGCGGCTGGTCACGGTGCTGCTTGCTGTCTTTGGCGGCGGCAGTGGTCTTGTGGCGTACATCATCTGCTGGGTTGTTATCCCGGAGGACCCCATCGCGTTACCGCCATACCCGCCCGCGGCTTACCCGCCGAGCGCTGCGCCCTATCCGCCGAACCCTGGATCCTATCCGCCGCCTCCACCGGTGGATCCGCCGACGGTGCCGCCTACCGCATGACGTCTTCGCGACCTTTTGTGTATTCCGGCGGCCGTCTCCTGTGCGAGGGCGCAGACCTCGAGGGACTGGCGGCCGAGTTCGGCACACCGCTGTACGTCTACTCTGCCGGAGAGATTGCAGGGCGCGCACGTCTCTTTCAGCAGGCGTTCACTTCCCGTCCGCACTCTGTCTGCTACGCCGTCAAGGCCAACTCATCACTCGCGATTCTGCGCCTGCTGGCGGCGATCGGCTGTGGCTTTGACATCGTGTCTGGTGGCGAGCTTGCCCGCGTAATCGCAGCGGGCGGTGCGGAAGCAGCGCACCGGGTTGTTTTCTCGGGCGTCGGCAAAACCGCGCCGGAGATAGATGCCGCGCTGGCTGCGGACATCCTCCTCTTCAATGTGGAGAGCGAGAGTGAATTGGAGCTGCTCGCCGCCCGCGCCGCAAACGCAGGCAAGCGCGCCCGGATTGCAGTCCGTGTGAACCCGGATGTATCCGCCGAAACCCACCCATACATCTCCACGGGTCTCTCCGCGCACAAATTCGGTATCGACATCCGGCTCGCGCGTGAGGTCTACCGGCGCGCTGCAGGCCAGCCGTCGCTGGATGTGGCCGGCGTCAGCGTGCACATCGGCTCTCAAATCCGGCAGGTGGAACCTTTCGCGGAAGCACTCAGCCGAACGCTGGCGCTCGTTGCCGACCTGCGCGCCGACGGCCACGACATTCGCTACGTGGATGCCGGTGGCGGCCTTGGGATCGAGTACGGCGGTACTGATTTCGACCCGACGGCGCAGGTGGAGCACTACGCCAAGGCATTGGAGGCAGCACTTGCAAACTCGTCAAATGACCTTCATGTATTACTTGAGCCTGGACGCTTCATCGTAGCCCAGGCAGGTGCTTTGCTCACGCGTACACTTGTTCGCAAACGCAATGGCAAAAAGCAGTTCGTCATCGTCGACGCCGGAATGAACGACCTGATCCGCCCCGCCTTGTACCAGGCGCACCATGAAATCGTGCCTGTTGTGCAGCGCGATGCCGCAACCGAGGAAACCGACATCGTCGGCCCGGTGTGCGAGAGCGGCGACTTCTTCGCTCGCGCCCGCAACATGCCCGTCACGCAAGAGGGCGATCTGCTCGCCGTCCTGGATGCCGGTGCTTACGGTCTCTCGCTCTCCTCGAACTACAACACCCGCCTGCGCCCAGCCGAGGTCCTCATTGAAGATGGCAAACCGCGCCTGATCCGCCGCCGCGAGACCTACGTGGATCTGTTCGCTCCGGAGCTGCCCTAAGACCGGTGTAGGTGCCCCATGTCTCCTTGAGACATGGGATTAGCCATCATGCGGAGCAAGTGGACAGACCTACTTAGAAGAGTTGTCATCCTGAGCGCAGCGGAGTCGAAGGACCTGCTTCCTTTTCGGTCTGCAGTGCTGCTTGGAGTAAACCTTGGGCTTATGCCTGCACACCCACGTCTCAGAATCGAGACGTGGGGCACCCGCTCCGAACTTCTTCTGAAGACTTGCTCCAGCATCTAAATCGTATTCGGCACGGAAGGTAGCATCGCCCGCATTCCGCGCGACTCAGCCCGGCTGCTTGGTATACTGCCGCATGTTGCGGGCCGGTGCTGCCGGTCCACTTTCTACGCAAGTAAAGGCAGGGTTCCAAGCGATGTCAGGCCACAGTAAATGGGCAACCATCAAGCACAAGAAGGGCGCGGCAGACGCCAAGCGCGGCAAGATCTTTACCCGGCTGATCAAAGAAATCACGGTGGCGGCCCGGCAGGGCGGCGGTGATCCGGACGGTAACCCGCGGCTGCGCACAGCCATTCTGGCGGCCAAGGCAGAGAACATGCCGGCCGACAACATCAAGCGGGCCACCCAGCGCGGCACCGGCGAAATTGAAGGACTCTCCTACGAGGAGATCACGTTCGAGGGGTACGGTCCCGGTGGCGTGGCGGTGATTGTGGACGTGCTCACCGACAACCGGAACCGCGCCGTGAGCGAGGTTCGCCATGCCTTCAGCAAGAATGGCGGCAACCTGGGCGAAACCGGCTCAGTCGGCTACATGTTCGCGAAGAAGGGGCTGATCGTGGTGCCCAAGGCTGGCGCGAATGAAGACAAGCTGACGGAGACTGTGCTGGAAGCGGGCGCCGATGACCTGAGCGAGGCGGGCGAAAGCTGGGAGATCCTCACGGCTCCCAAGGACTTCGAGCCGGTGCGCGAAGCCGTGACGAAGGCCGGATTCAAACCCGGCCACGCAGAAGTCACCATGATTCCCAGCACCTATCAAAGGCTGGAAGGCTCCCAGGCAAACGCCATGTTGCGGTTGCTGGAAGTGCTTGAAGACCTGGACGATACCCAGAACGTGTACAGCAACTTCGACATGGACGAGGCGCAGGTTCCTGCGTAACCTTTGCCCCGCCCCAATTACCAGAGGCAATAGGCTTTGGAGCGTACGGTTCAGGGAGAAAGCAGTGGCCTTCAGGCCATTGAAAGGCTCCTACGGCATGACCTGGGCTTTAGCCCCGGTTCCATCCATTCGTAAGAGGCAGCGGGCCGCCGAACATGGCGGCCTGATTTGTGAGGTGGCATGAAGCATTTCTTGGGATCGATAGCAACCGGTCTGGCCCTGGCAAGCGTGTACGGCGCGCACGCGCAGGCTGTGGCCACGGAAGCGCCCGTTCACGCAGAGGCGAACGCGCGCGCGTGGGACATGGGCGTGCTCTTTCAAGGAGGCAAAGGTGTAACCGATAATCGCGACGATTTCCGCTTCTACATGGCCGGCGTTCACCTGGGCAAGGTGCTGACGCAGGAGATCGGCAAAGGCAGGCTACGCGGCAATTTTGAATATGCCGGCGAGCTGTTTCCGTACTGGCAGTCCGATACACCGAAGTTCCAGCGGTACACCTGCACACCGACGCTGAACCCTGCCGTCATCAACTGCGTCGGGCCTTACACGGTTGGCGGTACCTTCCATGGTGCCAGCGTCACGCCCATCATTCTGCGCTGGAACTTTACGGCCGGCAGGAAGATCATGCCGTGGGCTCAGGCGGCAGGCGGCGTGCTGTGGACCAACCACAAGTACCCGGCGTATGGCGAGGGGCCGGTTAACCTGGGCAACGATGGACCAGGCTCGAACAGCAGCGTGTGGAACTTCACGCCGCAGGGTGGTGTCGGCCTGCACTACTTCGTGCGCCCGCGGCAATCGCTCGATCTGGGCGCGAACGCGGTTCACATCTCGTCGGCCAGCCTGGGCGACCGCAATCCGGGCGTGAATGCAAGCGTGCAGTTTTCCGTTGGGTATAGCTGGTGGAAGTAAGCCCGTCATCCTGAGCGCAGCGAAGGATCCCGAGGCAGCTTCGGGCGGTACGGAACTACTGGATTTTTCGCGAAAAGTCTGCGCTCCTACGTTAAGCGGGAGCATGCGTAGGTATCCTTCGCTGCGCTCAGGATGACAAACCAAAGTTGGTAACGATGGCAGAACCGATTGTGGAGTGCGTTCCCAACTTTTCTGAGGGACGCGATGAAGAAGTGGTCCGGCGCATTGTGCGCGCCATGCAAGTGGATGGCGTCAGCCTGTTGGACTGGTCCATGGATGCGGCGCACAACCGTAGCGTGGTGACGGTCGCGGGCGCACCGGAGGCAGTTGCAGAAGGCGCCATCCGCGGTGTGGGCTGTGCCGCAGAACTCATCGATTTGACGCGGCAACGGGGGGTGCACCCGCGTGTAGGCGCGGCGGACGTGGTGCCGTTTGTGCCGGTGCGCGACTACAGCCTCCGGCAATGCGCTGGGCTGGCACACCATGCCGGGCTCGAAATCTGGAAGCGCTTCGGTGTGCCCGTGTACTTTTACGAGGCAGCGGCTCGAAGGCCGGACCGCGTCCGGCTGGAGGACGTGCGTCGCGGTCAGTTTGAAGGCCTGCGCGACGCCCTTGGCAGCGATCCTAGCCGCTGCCCGGACGTGGGTGGCTGCGATCTACACCCCACCGCCGGTGCCAGCCTGCTGGGCGCGCGCGAATTTCTCATTGCCTACAACATCTATCTGGAAGGCGGCGATCTGCATACCGCTCGCGCTGTCGCCCGGGAACTGCGTGCGTCCGGCGGTGGCCTGCCGTTTGTTAAGGCGATGGGTGTGCTTGTGAGCGGTCGCCCGCAAGTGAGCATGAACCTTACCGACTTTCGCCGTACATCCGTCTCACAGGTATATGAGGCGGTGCAGCGACTGGCGGCGAAGTCAGGTGTCGCCACGTTGGCAGGCGAACTGATCGGGCTGATACCAGAATGTGCGTATGAATCCGCTGGCGAGAGCGACACCCCGCCGGAATGGGCGCGTCAAATAGCTGGATTCAGTGTTCACGAGAAGGTCTTGGAGTACCGGCTGAAGTGCCCCATCCCCTGGCCGGACCTGTAGAGTAGAGCGCATCCCTGCGCAATGGAGCGTGTGTCTGACGATTTCGAAGAGAGCGGTTGCCATGCGTCTGGCCGCGGTGGCCTCGACGTCCGTGGCGGGCACAGCCCGTGCGCCGCAGCTCAGCGGCGATGCCAAGGCGTCGATTCCCAACGATCTGCAGCAGCTGATCGTGATCGACTACCGCGCCATGCAGGCTTCGCCCGCGGCCATGAACCTGAAGGAAAAGATCATGCCCCCAGAGCTGCGACGCCTGGAAACAGCGCTGAAGACCAGCGGCCTCAGGGTGGATCGTGACGCGGACACACTGGCCTTTGCGGCGTTTCGTGCTCCCGGTTCCAGCGGCAACAACACCCGGACCGTGGGCATCGCGCAGGGCCAATTTCAGACCGGCAGCGTCATGGCGACCTTTGCCAAGCAGAAGACCAAGCCGCAGACCCTTCGCAACTACAGCGTTTACCCGCTGGGTGCAGGCGGTATGAGCGTCGTCTTTCTGAACCAGACGACCATGCTCTTCGGTGACGCGGCTTCCGTGCGGTCCGGCCTGGATGCACGCGACGGCCTGATCAGCAATCTGCTCACCAATGGTGACATGATGAACGAGATGAACGTGGTGGACCAGCGCGCCCTGTGGAGCCTGCTTGATCAGCGGGGCACTCAGACCATGATGCGCTCCGTGCTGGGTGAGGCAGCCTCACTCACCGACTACGACTCCGTCAAGAACCGCATGAAGAGCTCGCGCTACACGGTCGACTTCGCCAATGGCATCCACTTCGACATGGCTGTGGTCATGTCTGACAGCATGACGGCCGCGACCGCCGCCACCCTGATGAAGGGCATGGTCATGCTGAAGAAGACGCAGGGCACGGCGCAGGAGAAAACGGCGCTCGGGGAGACGTCGGTGGACTCGAACTCGGGCACGCTGCAGGTGTCGTATGCCTCATCCGAGGGGCAGTTCAGTGACCTGCTCAACTCGCCGCTTTTTCAGCAGGTGGTTCGATAGGCCGGAGAGAGTGCCGACACCGGCACTCGGTTTTGGTGACTAACAGACGTTTTGTGCACGCTAAATGCACGTTTTTGCACGCGAAAAGCCAGCATTTCTGCACCTTAAACCGTGCAGAAATCGGGTTGGGCATTCTCCTCTTTGTCGCTGCGCATCGCTTGGGCGAGAGTTACGTTCTATGGACCGTCGCGCAGGCTGACATAATCCTGGCCACAGTGGCTTCCCGAACTTCGTCGGTCAACTCGTAGATCTGGTGATCCTTGTAGATGCGAATAGTCTGCCGTGTGGTATCAACCAGCACTTCGCAATGATGGCAGTGGCAGAGGTGCGCCTGAATCTCAGAGAGCAGTTCCGGCGCTATTTCGCCGTCAAAGTAGTCGGTCATCTGTGCCAGGAAGTCGGTGCACGTCACGGCTTGATGCTCCCATCCTTGCGCTTCAGGTAGCGGCTCAGTCGCTCTCGCAACTGGAGCCGGGCTCGAAGCAGTCTCGACTTCACCGCCGGCACGCTCAAACCGAGCGCCTGCGCCGTCTCTTCAGTCGACAGGTTTTCGATGTCACGCAACGTGAAAACGGTGCGAAATCCCGGGGATAAACCTGCAATGGTGCGTTGCAGGATGCCTCCCAGCTCTGACGAACCATACTGCTGCTCGGGATCGGGTGTCCAGTCGGCGAAGTCGCGGGGAATGGAACCCTCTTCCGTTTGCACGTCCTGGTCCATGGAAACGGTACGGCTGGTTTTGCGCTTGCGCAGCCTCATCAGGCTTTCGTTCACGGCAATGCGTGTCAGCCAAGTGGAGAACTTGCTGTTGCCCTGAAATTGCTCCAGCTTGCCGTAGGCCTTCATGAAGACGTCCTGGGTGATGTCCTCAGCGTCTTCGCGGTTCTGCGTGATGTGCTGTGCCACTCGAAAGATCTGGCGATCGTACTGCCGCACCAACTTTTCAAAGGCTGCGGTATCACCATGTCGCGCAGCCTCTACCAGCGCCACGTCGGGGTGTACTTCTTCCGTCCCGGTCTGTTCCATCACTGGCATGTCGTCCTTCAGTGTACTTCTGGCGTGCAACCGCGGCAACGAATGGCGCACGCGTTCTAACTCCGCATGCGCCGCCAGGCACGCTCGTTACCACGCTTGGTTCGCCACTTTTGCGCAGAACTGACCTCTGCACCTCCCATTCGTCTTAGAGTTGAGACGTGAAGTGCCTCTCCTCACTCGCGGTTTTGCTAGCTCTGTTCGCCTCCTCAGGTTCTGCGGCAGTGGCACGCCGCAGTGGGCCCGGTAGCAGGGAGTCAGCCAAAGCTCGTCTCTCTGCAAGCCGCCTTAGCGGTGGCAAGCGAACTGTAAGTGCCTCATCCACAAAGGGTAAGGCTGGTAAAGCAGCACAGGCTGGTCGGCGTTCGATGCCGGCATCCGGAAAGCCGGTACGTAGTGCTCATGTTCACACCACGGTTGTTCATGCCGAGGCCACGCCACAAAGCCGTCGCCTGTTCACGGCCTTTACCGAGTCGTCGTCACTGCGGCCGATGGCACAGCAGCTTGCTGCGTCCCGATCCTCCGCGGCGTTCACGGGTGTACAGAATTATGCCGCGGCGCATCCTGGAGAACCTGCCTCCGCTGCTTATCTCGCGATCGGGCATGCGTACGCGGCAGACCGGCGCTACGGTGACGCGGCCAGTGCGTACCGGCGGGCAGCAGCAGGCACAGCACTGCGCGATTATGCGGAGTACCTGGGCGCACAGGCGGCCTTCCAGAACCACGATGCCGCGACCACCATCAATCTACTGACCGGCTTCGCAGAGAAGTACCCGGCCAGCATTTTTGCCAGCAGCGCGCCTGTGACGCTGGCCAATGCGTACCTGCTGAACAGCGATCCGGCCAATGCCCTGAAGGCGCTTGCTACGTTGGAGGGGCAGAAGCGGGCTAGCAGCGCAGACTATCTGCTGACCGAGGCTAAGGCTCGCCAGGCCACCGGCGACTCTGCTCAGGCTGCAACGCTCTACCGCCAGATCTACGTTCGGCTGCCGTTCTCACCGGAAGCGAACCAGGCAAAAACAGCTCTTCAGGCAATGGGTACGGGACCCACCGCAGGCGAACGCAAATTGCACGCAGACGCGCTGTTCAACGCAAAGCGCTACGCCGAGGCAGGACAGGATTACCACGAGATCGAACGCAGCGATGCTTCGCTGTCGCAGGCGGATCGTAACGCCCTTGAGATTTACGCTGCTGTCTGCGATCTGCGGCTGAAGCATCTCTCGCGGCGTGAGGCGGAAGCGCTGCCTGATACCGGGGATGACAGCGCCGCACTGAAGCTCTACATTCTCGCCGAAATCTCGAGGAATGAAGGAGATGGCGCAGGCCACGCCTCCATCCTGCAGCAGATGGAGCAGCGCTTTCCGCACAGCCGGTGGCTGGAGGAAGCGCTGTACTCCGGCGGCAACATGTACCTGATCAAGCGCAACTCCACAGAGGCAATCGCGCACTACGCCAAGCTGGTGGAGTTCTTTCCAAACAGCACGTACGCGCCCTCTGCCCACTGGCGCACGGCATGGCTGAACTTCCGGATGCGCAACTACCCGGAGGCCGCCCGGCTGATGGAAGAGCAGATAGCAAAATACCCGGCGAGCAGCGAGGCTCCGACCGCGCTGTACTGGCGCGGCCGTCTATACGAGGATCCGGAGAAGAACCCGCAGCAGGCTGCTAACTTCTACACGGCTCTGTCTACCACCTATCGAAACTACTACTACGCAAACCTGGCCCGGCAGCGGCTGACTGCCATGGGTCCGCAGACTCCGGTTGCACCTGCGACTGCTTTAGCCTCGGTGCGGCCGCCCGCACCGACGACTCTGGTCGCTGCTTTGCCAGAAAACGACGCTCATCTGATCAAGGCGCGACTGATGGCAAACGCCGCGTTGAATGAGTACATTGCGCCGGAAATCCAGGCCAGCGGCACCAGTTCACAGTGGGGAACGCTTGCCGAAGCCGAGATTTACACCAGCTACGGCGAGAATGTGCGTGCATTGCAGGCAATCAAGCGCAGCGGTGTTTCGTTCTACACGCTGCCCGTCAGCGAAGTTCCCACGGAGTACTGGCAACTGCTGTTTCCCAAGCCCTACTGGAGCGACCTGACTGCCGACGCCGCCGCACAGGGATTGGACCCGTACCTTGTGGCCTCGCTCATCCGGCAGGAGAGTGAGTTCAATCCCGGAGCAGTTTCGCGCGCCAACGCGATGGGCCTGATGCAGTTGCTACCGGTAGTGGGTAAACAGGAAGCGAAGCGTGTCGGTATGCGAGGCTTCTCCGCTGGCAGCCTGCTGAACCCGTACGTGAACCTTAAGCTGGGAACGGCGAATCTCCGCCAGGTGCTCGACCGTTATAACGGCACGCCAGAGTATGCCTTGGCAGCCTACAATGCCGGTGACGTGCCCATCCGCAACTGGATGGCGGAAAACAACTACAAGGACCTGCCGGAGTTCGTGGAATCCATTCCGTACACCGAAACTCGCGAGTACGTGCAGTCCATCCTGAGAAATCGCGAGATGTACCGGCAGCTTTACGGCAGCGGTACAAGCGTCGCTCAGGCGGTCCAGTAAGGCTTCCGGCAGCACGTCAGGGCTGGGGAGAAGGCCGGATGCAAGTGGTTGCTGGTGTTGACTTTGGCACGTTGAGTGTACGCGTGACCCTGCTGGATAGTGAGCGCGGGCGGCTGGGTACTGCTTCCGCTGGATACCAGCTGCACCGCCGGCGTGACGACCCCGACTACGCAACGCAATCGCACGCTGACCAGATGGCGGCGCTGGTTGAGGCCACGTGCCAGGTGCTCGCACAGACCGGAGTTGAAGGAAACGCTGTTGCAGCAATCGCCTTGGATACCACGGGGTCAAGCGTCATTCCCGTGGATGCTGCCATGCAGCCCTTAGACGATTACTACCTGTGGTGCGACCATCGTGCGCTGCAGGAGGCGCAGCAGATCACAGCGCTAGCCCACGCGCGCGGTCTGGAAGCCATCCAGTGGTGCGGCGACGTGTACTCGCACGAATGGGGCTTCGCCAAGCTGCTGCACTGGCTTCGGCACTACCCAGAGAAACGTGACCGCTTTGCTTCTGCCTTTGAACATTGCGACATGGTGGCCGCAACGCTCTGCGGCATCACCGATCCGGCCAAGGTCCGGCGTAGCGCCTGCGCGGCTGGCCACAAGTGGATGTGGAATGAGCGCTGGGGTGGGTTTCCGCCGCAGGAGTTCCTCTCGGCAGTCGATCCTCTGCTGGACGGCATCCGTGAAAAGTTTGCAGGTGAGGTACTTACGTCCGATCACCTGGCAGGGCACCTGTCGGCAGAGTGGGCGGGGAAGCTTGGTCTGCAGGCGGGCATCCCCGTGCCGGTGGGGGCTCTCGATGCCCATTGGGACGCCATTGGCGCGGGCTGCCGCGAAGGCGACGTGGTCAACGTGGTGGGAACGTCCACCTGCATCATCGCCATGGGCCGCCGGCAGAAGCTGATTCCGGGCGTGTGCGGCGTGGTGCCGGGCAGCGTACACCCCTCGTTCACAGGCATAGAGGCTGGCCTGTCCGCCGTGGGCGACATCTTTGAGGCGATCGCAAAGCGCGCGGGCAGCACGGTAGCCGAAATGGCGAGAGGGCTGGAACACTACCGCTCAGGGCAGACCGGCCTTCTGCGTCTAAGCTGGGACAACGGCGATCGAACCGTCCTGGTCAAGAGTGAACTCGGTGGCATTACCCTAGGCTGGAATCTGCTGCATACCGCGCAGGATGAGCTGTTTGCGGCCATGGAAGGCACTGCGTTTCACACGCGCATCATCCTGGACCGCATGGCGGAGCACGGCGTACCGATCAAGCGGGTGATCAACACCGGTGGCATTCCGCAGAACAGCCCGGTGCTGAACCAGGTGTACGCGAACGTCTTGAACAAGCCGGTGCTGGTGCCGGATGCTCCGCCCACAAGCATTGGCGCGGGCATCTTTGCGCAACTTGCCGCGGGCATTTTCCCGTCCGTAGAGGCGGCACAGGCAAGGATGTGTCCGGGGCACCGCACCTTCCTGCCCGAGGCCACCGCAGCCGCCCGCTACCAGCGGCTGTACGGGCTGTACCGCGATGTGTACTTCGCATTCGGTCAGTCCGGCTCTACGGCAGACCTATCCGGTGTGCT
Source organism: uncultured Terriglobus sp. (assembly GCA_964242065.1). Lineage (GTDB taxonomy): Bacteria > Acidobacteriota > Terriglobia > Terriglobales > Acidobacteriaceae > Terriglobus. The sequence continues at coordinate 23,244 of CAXTBQ010000015.1, forward strand.
GCGGACACTGCGTGAAGTCGCGGCAATGTGCGCAGGCATGTATAAGGGATTGCCTACAAACTCTTAGGAACCACCACTTATGCCTGCTCTCGCCCTATTCGCGTCCAGTCAGTTGACGCACCTTCATCCGGTAGACGTGCTGATCCTTGTGCTCTATTTCGGCATCGTCCTGTTTATCGGCTTCTACGTAAAGGGCGCGACCAATACTAGCGAAGAGTTCTTTCTGGCTGGTCGCGAGATGAGTGCGTGGATCGCAGGCCTGAGCTTTGTCTCGGCGAACCTGGGCTCGCTGGAACTGATGGGCTGGGCCGGTTCCGCCTATCAGTACGGCATCCTGGCGACGCACTGGTACTGGGTGGGCGCCATTCCAGCGATGCTGTTCCTTGGCATCGTGATGATGCCGTTCTACTACATTTCCAAAACGCACTCGGTTCCGGGCTATCTGCAACTGCGCTTCGGCGAAGGAGCACGTGCGCTCAGCGCCGGAAGCTTCGCGCTGATGACCATCCTCATGTCGGGCGTAAATATGTTTGCCATGGCTGTCGTCATGCAGACAGTGCTCGGCTGGAACATGACGTTCTCCATCTGGATCGGCGCGATCACTGTCGCCGTGTACGTGATGCTTGGCGGCCTGCGTTCCGCCATCATCAATGAGGTGCTGCAGTTCGTGCTCATCTGGGCCGGTGCCGCGCTCATCCCCATCCTCGGTTTGATTGAGGCAGGCGGGTGGAGCAACCTGAAGGCGCAGATCGCGGCCAACGTGGGCAGCAGCGACTACACGCACCTGTGGTCTACGCTCGGCACGTTCAAGAGCAATCCGATGGGCATTCATTGGACTGGCATCATTTTTGGACTGGGCGCGGTGATCTCATTCGGCTATTGGACGACGGATTTCCTGGTGGTCCAGCGAGTCTTGAGCGCAAATAATCTCCGCTCGGCGAAGATGGCGCCTGTAATTGGCGCAGCGTTCAAGATGGCGGTGCCGCTGATTGTGATCGCGCCGGGCCTGCTGGCGCTCGCCGTGCTGAAGAACGCGGACGGCAGCACCATGCACCTGGTGGCGGGCGACGTTGCCAAGGCTACCGGGCAGCATGCTTACGACGAAGTTCTACCGCTGATGCTGATCCGCTACTGCGGGCCTGGCCTGCTTGGCCTCGGCATCACGGCCTTGGTGGCGGGCTTCATGAGCGGGATGGCAGGCAACGTGAGCGCCTTCTCGACCGTTTGGACGTACGATCTGTACGGTGCGTACGTCAACAAGAACGCCAGCGATAAGCACTACGTTTCAATGGGCCGGTGGTCAACGGTAGTCGGCATGCTCATCTCCGTCGGTACGGCTTATCTTGTGTCGCACGCAAGCTCCATCATGGACTATGTTCAGGCGCTGTTCAGCTTCTTCATCGCGCCGCTCTTCGGAACGGTGATCCTGGGCATGCTGTGGAAGCGGGCGACTCGCCAGGGTGGCTTCTGGGGCCTGCTAGCAGGCACGGTCAGCTCCATCGGCATGTTTGCCTATGTGCAGACGGGCGGCAAAGCGGCGTTGGCGCACATTGCGCTCTCGCCCGACGCACAGCCGATGGCTGAGAATATGTACCGGGCGCTGTGGAGCTGGCTGATCTGCGTGGCGGTCACCATCGCTGTAAGTCTGGCAACAGAACCGAAGACGGATGCGGAGCTAAACGGCCTGGTGTACGGCGCCACCGTCATCCCGGATGATGGTTCCACCAGTCTCTGGCACAAGCCAGTGTTCTGGGCAGGCGTTGTTGGTGTGGTTTTCGTCGCACTGAACCTGGCATTCTTTTAGAGCGATACGAGGGCACGGACATGGCAGAGGGTATGGGACGCGGAGAGTCGCTGTCGATCTGGTTTTTCGTGGGCATAATGGCGCTTGTCTACGGAGTGGTGCTGGTAGGGTACGGCGCATGGGCGTGGTTCGGAGGCCACGAGGCACCAACGACGCTCCACGAGCTTCACCCTACCTTTTGGTGGGGCCTGCTGCTGACATTGTTCGGTGGGTTCTACACCGCACGGTTTGCGCCCCGGCGTGGCAATCGCGAAAGGGTATAAGCAAAGCATGTTGAGCTTGGGAAATCTTGAAGTCTGGTTCGTTACAGGCAGCCAGCACCTCTACGGTACGGACGTGCTGACGCAAGTCGCGACCCATTCACGCGCCATCGCTTCGTCGCTCGATGCTGAGGCTCAGATTCCTTGCAGGGTAGTGTTCAAACCTGTCCTCACCTCCGCCGAAGGCATCCGTGCGCTCTGCCGCGAGGCGAACAATGACGACCGCTGCATCGGCCTTGTGCTGTGGATGCACACCTTCTCGCCCGCAAAGATGTGGATTGCCGGCCTCAGCATTCTGAGTAAGCCTTTTCTGCACCTTCATACCCAGTACAACCTGGCGCTGCCCTGGTCCACCATTGACATGGATTTCATGAACTTGAACCAGGCCGCACACGGCGACCGGGAGTTCGGGTTTATCACGGCGCGCATGCGCCTGCCCCGCAAGGTAGTGGCAGGCCATTGGCAGGATCCGCATACCGTTGCCGAAGTGGCAGCATGGACGCGGGCCGCGGCTGGCCGGCATGAATCACTTCATCTGAAAGTCGCGCGCTTCGGTGACAACATGCGGCAGGTCGCGGTCACAGAAGGCAATAAAGTATCCGCACAGATGGTCTTTGGGTACAGCGTGGACGGCTATGGCATCGGCGATCTCGTCGACCGGGTAGACGGGTTCAGCGATGCCGAAGCGGACGCTCTAGTGAACACGTATCGCGAGCAATACAGTCTTTCCCAGGAACATGATCAGCCAGATTCTCTAAGGTCCGCCGCCAGAATAGAGCTCGGCCTGCGTGCATTTCTGGAGGAGGGTGATTTTGGCGCGTTTACTGACACCTTTGAAGACCTGCACGGCATGGCGCAACTGCCGGGCATTGCCGTCCAGCGGTTGATGGCAGATGGCTACGGCTTCGCCGGTGAGGGTGATTGGAAAACGGCAGCGCTCGTTCGGACGATGAAAGTAATAGCGCAAGGTCTACCAGGCGGCACGTCGTTCATGGAGGATTACACCTACGACTTCAGCGGCACGCCCAAAGTGCTTGGATCACACATGCTCGAGATATGTCCGTCCATTGCCGCGGACAAGCCAAGCGTCGAAGTGCATCCACTCGGCATCGGTAGCAAGGCCGATCCGGTGCGGCTCGTCTTCACTGCGCCGAGCGGACCCGCGGTCATCGCTTCTGTGATCGATCTTGGTGACAAGTTTCGCATCGTCGTCAACGAGGTAGACGTAATCCAACCGGAGCAGCCGCTGCCCAATCTACCGGTTGCCCGCGCCGTTTGGCTGCCGAAGCCAAACTTCAAGGTGGCTGCAGCCGCGTGGATTTACGCTGGCGGAGCCCACCACACGGGTTTTTCGCAGGCGCTAAGAACACAGCATCTGGAAGACTTTGCTGAGATGGTGGATGTAGAGATCGTCATCATCGACAGCGAGACGAAGCTGCGCGAACTCCGCCGCCAACTCCGCGAAAGCTAGGAACAGAAACGATGATGCTGGCAAGGCTGCGCGAAGAGGTGCTGGAAGCAAATCTTGAGATCGTCCGGAGAGGATTGGTCCTTTATACATTCGGCAACGCTTCCGGGGTAGACCGCGAGACGGAACGAATCGTCATTAAGCCATCGGGCGTCGACTATGACGAGCTCCGCCCGGAGCACATGGTCATCACAGATCTTCAAGGCAATGTCGTCGAAGGTGATCTCAAGCCCTCCTCTGATCTTGAAACGCATGCGTTGCTGTATCGCGAATTCCTGAACATAGGGGGTGTGGTCCACACGCATTCAGAGTTCGCCACGAGCTTCGCACAGGCCGGACTGCCTATCCCGGCCTTTGGTACTACGCACGCGGATTATTTTCACGGGCCAGTGCCGGTCAGTGCGCCACTTTCTGATAACGCCATCGCCGGTCGCTATGTTCACGAGACCGGGCGCGCCATTCTCGCTTGCTTTCGTGGAGAAGATCGTGCGTCCGATATTGATCCTCTGGCTGTTCCGGCGTGCCTGGTCCACGGCCATGCACCGTTCGTATGGGGTAGCGCGCCGCTGGAAGCAGCGCACAATGCTGTAGTCTTAGAGGCTGTGGCACGCATGGCATACCGCACACTGGCGTTGCGGCGTGACTGCCCGGCAGTCTCACAGACTCTTCTGGACCGGCACTACTTCAGAAAACACGGAGCAAGGGCCACATACGGTCAGTCGTAGCAGCATTGTCCGCTAGCAATCTGGTGCCCGGGGCCGGACTCGAACCGGCACGACCGATTAGGGCCTGCGGATTTTAAGTCCGCTGTGTCTGCCATTTCACCACCCGGGCGCCGTTTCTATTCTAGGGGCTAAGGAGCACATCCCTCTTTAGGGAACGACGCTGGGTCGCTGTAGTAGGGCGCACATCCTCTGAACACCTATGTTCATCTGAACCCGCAAGCACACGGATCAGGCAGGGAAAAGGAATGCACGTTGTTGTCTTCGGCCTAACTGTGTCATCCTCCTGGGGCAACGGCCATGCGACGCTGTGGCGATCCCTAATTGCGGCTCTCGTAAGGCGTGGACATACAGTTACCTTCTACGAACGTGACGTGCCGTACTACAGAGACACGCGCGACCTGTACCAACTGCCTGAAGGCGCCGAACTCTGCTTGTATGACTCCATGCAGGCAATACGCTCGAGGGCTGCGAAAGAGCTGGCTCACTCCGATTTGGCCATGTACACCAGCTACTGTCCAGATGGTGTGCTCGCGGCGGAATGGATACTATCGTCGAGCGCCACAGTGCGAGCTTTCTATGACATGGACACACCCGTAACACTGAAGGCGCTGAACGAAGATGCGACCAAAGCCTATTTACCTGTGGATGGATTAGCGGCTTTCGACTTGGTACTCAGCTATACTGGCGGCCGAGCGTTAAACGAGCTGCGACAACGGCTGCATGCCGGAAATGTGTCCGCTCTGTACGGCTGGGTCGATCCTGCGACACACCATCCCGTGCCTCCCGCGGAGCGCTTTCGGTCCACGTTCTCGTATTTGGGTACCTATGCGCAAGACCGGCAGCCAAGTCTCGCGGAGCTGTTTCTCCGGCCCGCTGCCGCCATGCCTGGCGAACGCTTCCTTATCGGAGGCGCACAATACCCGCAGACCTTCCCCTGGAGCGACAATCTGTACTTCACTCAGCATCTGGAGCCGGCACAGCACCCCGCATTCTTCTGCTCCAGTCGGGCCACGCTCAATGTGACACGGCAGGCCATGGTAGAGTACGGCTTCTGCCCTTCTGGCCGGCTCTTTGAGGCCGCCGCATGTGGAGCGCCCATCTTTAGCGATGCCTGGGAAGGGCTCGAAAGATTCTTCACGCCAGGAGAGGAGATTCTTTTTGTCCGAACAGCGGTGGAAGTGCGCGCCGGGCTAGAACTAAGTGATGCGGAGTTGCAACGAATGGCGAGGCAGGCCCGCGAACGTACCCTGCAACAACACACAGCGGACATTCGCGTTCGGGAGTTGGAGAGTCTCTGCAACGCGGCTCTGCACCGGGAACCTATGACGATGGCGAGCCCGTCCACTGCGGTCCCTTTACAAGGAAGATATGGGGAGCGGGCGTAGTGTGGGGTATTATTCCGGCGGCAGGTACCGGCAGCAGGATTCAGCCGCTGGCCTTCTCGAAAGAATTGCTGCCGGTAGGCAGCCGTGTGGAACAGGGTGTCGAGCGGCCACGCGCGGTTAGCGAATATCTTGTTGAGAGAATGATCCTCGGCGGCGCCGATAAGCTATGTTTTGTCATTTCACCGGGTAAGACTGACATTCTCCAGTACTACGGCTCGCGTCTGTGGGGAGCCGATATCGCTTATGTTGTGCAGCCCAGCCCAGGCGGCTTATGCGATGCCCTGTTCCGCGCACTGCCGCTGGTGCGGCACGATGAACCTGTGGTCATCGGCCTGCCAGATACAGTATGGTCGCCGCATGATGCGCTGCTCCAACTACCACAGGATCAGCTTTCCTTCCTGACGTTTCCCGTAGATCGTCCGGAACTGTTCGACGCTGTCGTCACTCGGGAGGATGGGTCGGTGCTCCGTGTGGACGTGAAGCGCGAAGATGCAGGATCTTGTTGGATATGGGGAGCCGTAAAGATGCCTGGTAAGGTCTTCCATGAACTGCATTCGTTATGGTGCCAGCCCGAGCGCCGTGATGAGTATCTGGGTACGCTCGTGAACGCGTGGCTTGCACTTGGAGGTGAGGCTCGCGCTGTCCCGGCCGGACGTGACTACGTTGACACCGGTACACTCCACGGCTACCGTGCGGCCATTCGCCTGCTAGCACACAACGACGGTGAAGGTATGCTGCTGAAAGAGCGGTCGCTCATGCATGCGGCCGTGCAGGACGTGACGGATGTCTCCGACTGAAGAGGGAACGCTGCAAGAGCAGATCGACGCGCTCGGACCTTGGTTCCATAACATGCTGGTGGGCGGCGTACGTACGGCACCAGATCATTTTTTAGGAGACTATCCAGCGGTCAAGTACCGTCACTTTCGTGACTCTATACCGGCGGACCTCACGGGCAAGAGCGTGCTGGACATTGGCTGCAACGCCGGCTTCTACTCCCTCGAGATGAAGCGGCGGAGAGCAGCTCGAGTGCTTGGGATTGATACCGACGAGCGATACCTTACGCAGGCCCGCTTTGCCGCGGATGTGGCCGGGCTTGACATTCAGTTTCTACGACTGCCGGTATGGCAGGTAGGCAGCCTCAAAGAGAAATTCGACCTCGTCATTTTTATGGGCGTGCTCTATCACCTGCGTCACCCCTTGCTGGCATTAGACCTGATTCACGAGCATGTGGCTAAGGACCTGCTGCTCTTTCAGAGCATGCAGCGTGGCAGCCGCGAGATCGCCCGGCTCAGCGAGAACTACGACTTCAAAGAAACTGCTCCGTTTGATGAGGCCGGCTACCCCAAGCTGCACTTCGTTGAACATCGCTACTCAAACGACGAGACGAACTGGTGGGTCCCAAACCGCGCCTGCACTGAGGCAATGTTGCGCTCTGCGGGTTTCCGCATAGAAGCTCAACCGGAGGATGAGGTTTACGTTTGCCGGTGGCAGGCCATGGAGACACCATTAGACGGCCCCCACGCCGTCTATGGGGCATCCGGTCAATGATGGCTGGTGAGACCTCAACCGAGCTCCTGGAAAGGGCCGAGGCGCTCCTGGGGAGCCGTAATTTATTGGGCGCGTTGGCTGCCTTCAACCGTGCGGAACGTTCGGGCGCCGATGCCGACCGCTGCGCTGGCGGCCGTTGGATGGCACACATGTATGCCGGTAACTTCCAATCGGCCTGGGCACAAAGCGATGTGATTCGCGCGCGTGGAGCACGCGATTCGCACCGCTTCTGGGACGGCCAGGCGATCGATGGAAAGCGACTTATCCTTCGTTGCCTGCACGGATTGGGTGACGCGGTGCAAATGCTTCGATTCATGCCACAGCTGCAGGAATGCTGTGCGAACGTGACCCTTCAGGTGCCGCCAGCTCTGCTGCCGCTCGCCACATCTTTTTCGGGGGTCAGGGAGGTCATTACTTGGGGGGCGAATGCGCGGAACAAGGAGCCACCGTGGGATACACAGGTTGAGGTCATGGAACTGCCTTATTTGCTTCGCGTCTCGAAGTCGGATGTGAAAGTTACAGGGAAGTACCTGGAGCTATCCGGACGAGGCTGCGGCTCCGTCCGGGAGAGAGTGGGTTGCGGTGTACATCCCAGAGTCGGTTTGGTCTGGTCTGCGAGTGAATGGGACCCTACACGGTGTATACCCATGGACTGTGTAGGAAAGATCACGTCAACACCCGGTATCGAGTTCTGGAACCTGCAGGGTGAGCCTGCGCACAGCCGTGCGTCTCAGGATGCTGCGCTGGCAGGGGTTATCGATGCAGCAGAGTTCGGTCGGGGATTGCTCCCTCTTGCATGTTGCATTCAGCACATGGACCTGATCCTTTCAGTGGACACCTTGGCAGCCCACCTAGCTGGAGCCATGGGCAAAACGGCCTGGATTCTTCTTCAGCACAGAGCGGATTGGCGCTGGATGCATGAGCGAAGCGACTCACCGTGGTATCCCACACTGCGGTTGTGGCGGCAGCCGATGCAAGGTCATTGGGCCAGCCTGACGGATGCTGTGTGCGAAGAGTTGCTTTTGTGGCGGGAGAACTGGGTTGCTATCTGAAAACCGGGTATCGCGTTGGGACGGGTACGATGCTTACCTGTTTGATATTGACGGAACGCTCTTGCACTGCAGGGATGCTGTTCACTATCACGCATTCTGCGAGACTCTCACCATGCTGGCAGGGAGGCCACTCAATCTGGATGGCGTGATGGCTCACGGTAACACCGATGTCGGCATCCTGCGCGACGCTCTGCGTCTGGCAGGTGTGCCGGATCCGTTATGGCGACCGCGCCTGGCGGATGCACGGGACAGGATGTGCAGGCATGTGATGAGCAACTCGGCTGAGCTGCGCGTCGAAGTTCTTCCTGGGGTACCAGAGGTCCTGCAGCACCTTCACGGCCGCGGTGCCCGGCTCGGCGTTGCAACGGGCAATCTTTCGAGCATAGGGCAGGAGAAGCTAAGGCGAGGCGGCCTGCTCCACCGCTTTCAATTTGGCGGTTATAGCGATGCTCACGAGACGCGTAGCGAGGTATTCGCAGTAGCACTGCAGCAGGCAAGAGCATTGCTTGGAGCTGCGGCCAGTGTGTGCGTCGTCGGTGACACTCCGGTGGATATCCAGGCCGCCCACGTGAACGGCATGCCGGTAATTGCCGTTTCTACTGGAATTTACAAACGCAAGCAGCTTGCGGAGCACACGCCTGAGTATCTTGTGGATCAGTTGATTGACTTCCTGCCATCTCCTCAACAAGAAACTATGTGAGAGAACTGGTAATCGTTTCAAATTGCATGGCACGATGCTGCGACGTGTGCTCCGCCAGAATGCGCTCGCGGGCACGGCTTCCCATGTTCTTGCGCTCCCGGTTCGTTGTGTCCCGGAGAATACTCACAACGTCCTCGGCAGACTGCGGTAAGAGGACCTGATCGCCGGGTGTAAGAAACTCCTCGAGGCCATGCCACGCGTCTGACAGGATGGCCGCTCCACAAGCAGAAGCTTCAAACAGCCGCACCGAGGGAGAGTATCCCGCCGCGACCATGTCGTTGCGCGTCAGATTCAGCGTAAATTGCGACGAAGAGTAAAAGGCCGGATGCTCCGGAGGGGGCAGATGTACGAGGCGGCGGACGTTCCGCTGCCAAATAGTGTCTGCGGGGTATTGCGGGCCGGCAACCACAAAAGCGTTGTCTGGCATGCGCGCCGCGGCACCGTTCAGGAGCGTCATCAGCTTGGATTGGCGATCTTCGGCGTAGGTACCCAAATAGCTAAGATCACAAAGGTATTTGGCAACGTGCGGCGTGGGCGCGTAGAGTTCGTCGTCTACAGAGCAGTAGAACGGCACGGCTTGCGGAGAACCAAAGCGCGTTTGCAGTTCCTGCAAAGCCGGGCCCCCGGTAAAGCTCAGGTAGGCCGCGTAGTGGGGGATGTCACACCCTCTCAGATAATGGCAACCACCCTGTTTGCGCAGCCACGAAAGGGTGATGGGGGTGTCAATGTCATAGAAGAGGAGCGGACCGCACCCGGCTGACAGCAGATCTTCCGTGGCAGAGATCGCGTCCGGAAAGTACGATCCAACAACCACAACATCTGCTTCACGAGCCAGTCCCGTAAGCCACGTGATGCTTGGTTGCCACTCTTCGTAGAGCTGCACCGCGCAGTAGCCTGGCTCGGGCAAATCGCGGTTGCTCCGGTACCACTCCACATCCTTCTCAACGAATTCGATGTGATGCCCACGCGCGTGGAGGGCCTTGCAAAGCGAGCGATATGTGGTCGCATGTCCGTTTCCCCAGGACGACGTAATCGTTAGACCAAAGATCACGATCTTCATACGAACGATCCAATCGCCGTCGCGCCGAAGTTCTCGAAACCAGGGATCGTACGCCAATCTGCCATGGTGGCGAGTGACACCTGCTGTGGTGCAACGAAACCGCGGCGGCGCGCGGCGCAGTCACGGAAGGCATAGTCGGCCTGGGCCGCACGCTCAGCGTAGGTGTGGTCTCTCAGAGCGCGCGCATGGAAGGCCGCGCCAATGCGTCTAAGGTCGGTGGCATGATGCCGCTCTATTGCGTGAACTACTTCTTCGGCCGTCCGAACCACAAGAATTTCCAACCCAGGTCGGAAGCAGTCGGATATGCCCGGCCATTCGTCGCACAACATGCAGGTTCCTGCGCCAGCCACCTCAAAGACACGGGTGGGCGGCGAGAAACCGAACTCAGCCATGGACGAACGATTGACATTGAGCACTGTACTGGCAGAGCAGTTTATACGATTGTGGTCTGCAGTCGGCACGTGGCCGATGTAGCGAACATTCGATGGCATGGGCTTGTCACCCCAGCCCTCACCTCCAAGCAGAAAGCTTTTGTCCGGGGCAAGGCGGGCCGCCCGTAAGAAGAGTTCCTCCACGCGGGCTTCACGGTCTGGCAAACGATTCCCGAGAAAGCACATGTCACTGGCCAGCGCAGAATCGGGCGCAACAGGAAAGTGGGTCTCGGGATCGAGTCCGTTGTACATGCTGTAGTAGGCGCGCGCACCAAACTCCAGGAAACCCGTACGCGCGATCGGGCCGCCACCATAGCTAAGGATGGCGTCATACCCCGGCGCGGCAAGAGCCAACGCATCGTTAGGATCGTTCCGCATCCGGAGAATGGTCGCGGGTGAATCCACGTCCCAGATAAACGTCATTGCAGAAGCAGAACATTCAGCGGGCACTCGCCGCTCCAGTTCGCGATCGTCGCAGCCGATGCCGCTGTGCTTCACCACGATATCTGCTTCCGCGGCGAGCCGAAGCATGCGCTCTAAGTCGTGGCCGCCGTCCTTTTCGCGTGGCTGGTAAACCATGGACCGCACATAGCTGAAGTCTTCCGCGTCGCGGTGTTGCTGGCGGCTGTAGGCGTCAGGTTCGGCGAAGGTGATGTCGTATCCCAGCCGGCTGAGATACTTGTAACAGCCACGGTAATAGGTGGCGGCACCGTTCCAATATGAGGACACGATGCTCGATCCAAACGCAAAAATCTTCAACGGTACAGTTCCTCGGCAATCTGCAAAAGCTGTTGCGCCCGATGAGAACAGGTATGCTTCTGCAGCACTGTTTCCAGGCCCCGACTGGCCTGTGCCTGTGCCTCCCCCTGGTTCTCCAGTAGATATTGCATGCTCCGCATCATCGCGGCTGTGTCCGCGGCCCACAGAAAGTCACCTTCGCGAAAGAGTTTCTCGGAATCGTTCCACGGTGCCGAAATCAGCGGGATTCCACACGCCAGCGCCTCAAACACGCGAATTGTGGGGATGCCTTGCATAGCGGACGAATATTGCTGACGCGGCACATGCACCGTAAGGCGGGATTCTGCGTACGCCTGCGGTACCGACAGATTAGGCAGATATCCGCCGTAGGAAGCACCCGCTGCCTGCAGCGCTGCGAGACCGTTCTCCGGGTATCGCACACCGTGGATGCGGAACTCGTAAGAGGGCATCGACGCAGCAGGTTCGAGCAGGAAGCGACGGATCTCCTGCGATCTCTCACCTTCGCCCCAGTTTCCCACCCAGATGACATCCTGCTGCGTTGCTTGGCTGTCCGCCGGCCTGAAGGTCTCGACATCTGCTGCCTCGTGCAGTGTCCAAACCCGATCCATGCCGAACCGCTCCCGGTAAACAGCGCGAAGCGCCTCACCAAAGGCAAGCACGCCATCGAAACGATCGATGCCAAACAGCCGAATCTGTTCAGGTGAGGACGAAGCGCGATGGTGGGTGTCGTGAAAGAGCAGGCGAAATCCGAGTTCGTCCCGTAGGGTTAGAAGAACATTTGCAAGTTCCGGCGTATTCCACTCGTGCAGAATGATGAGGTCGACGCTTCGGAGCGCCCGATGCCAGGTCTCAAGATCAGCCGCCTGATCCCGCCGATAGAGACGCACATCAAGATCACGGTAGGTCTCTTCGAATTGCCTTAAAGACCGGTCTCCAACGTGCTCTTTGCGCAGGTTCTCCATAGACCAGTTCAGATCCTGCTCATAAACCGTAACTTGCTGTCCGGCCGCGGCGACTTCATGGAGCAATCCGCGAAGAAAGTGCGCATTGCCATTGTTCCAGTCGGAACGAACGCTATGCGCGAAGTAGGCGATGCTGAGGTCACGCGGCATGGGCTTGACTTTCCGGTTTCGCAGCAACCGCGCGGTTCAGAAGCGCCAGATAGCTTTCCGTCATCCGTTTTCTGCTGAACTGCCGCGCCCGTCCCAGAGACGCAGCTTGCATCTGACGCAAACGTCCGGCGTCGTCCGCAAGCTCATTCAGCAGTGTTCTCGCCGAACCCGTGTCTGTAAAGTAGAGTGCCGATTCTTCCCAAACCTCGCGAAGGCTCGGTATGTCTTGGGCCAACACCGCACACCCGCAGAGCGCAGCTTCCAGCGGAGCCAGCCCAAACGGCTCATAGAGCGAGCAGCACATGTAAACGGCACTCTGCTGAAAAAGCCGCAGCATATTATTTTGTGACTGAACGCCGACAAAGCGAACGCCCGGGTTTTTAGACCCTTCGCCGGCATGTTCGCCTGCTACGAAGATCGGCATAGGTGACCTGAGCGTATCCAACATGCGGAGGTTCTTGGCCGGATCCCACATCCGGCCGGCAGTGATGGCCTGCAGGGCTTTGTCTTCATCTCCTATGACAACATCGCGCCCGTTGGGGATGACGGCACTCGCGGCAGGCAGATGAAAGTGCGAAGCAGTGCCCACCAATGCCGCACGCGTTGGAGCGATCACAACATCTGTGCCGTTCAGCCCTGTCTGCACCAGGGTGCGGTATTTTTGCAACCATGCGTCGTCTGCAAGCGGAGCTTTGCCAACTGCTTCTGCCCAACTCAGCACGTCACTATGAGTGATTACAAGTTTTTTGACTGGAACTTTCAAAGCGCCAAGGCAAAACTGGCTCAGCAGCAACGCCTCCGGTGCGAAGTCCCGACAGAGTTGCAGCAATTCAGGCTCGGCAGCGGTGTACGCCTCGTGATTCTCCGGCATCCACTCTAAGCTTGAATCAATCGCTACGTAGTGGAAGCGACCACCATTCTTCAACGCATCCATTTCAGCGAGCTGGTCCGTTGATGGAAGCCTTCCGAGAGAGACCAGGAGAACTTCGCAGCCACTCAACAGCAATCCGCTCGTCAGTTCCTTTGAAAACGTCCAGACTCCACCAACGGTATCGGTGGTCATCAGCAGACGCATGCAGGCTCCGTGAAGGGATTCTCTTCTGACTCTAATTCAGCGATAGAGCGGGGACGCTGGTCCTGAATGTCGCTGAAACCTCGGTCCGTAAAGAGATTCAGGTAGAAGTCGTGCGCTCGCTCCCAAGCGCCCTCATCGGGTTGCGTGCCAAAGGTGGTGACGTATTCCGGGCTGCCGGGAAAGGGGAACATTGGTACGGGCTCTGAAACCCAAACACCGCGCGATTTCAGATTGGCCTGCCAGGCTGCCACCAACGCTGGATCGTCCTCGGCTGTCTTGATAAGGTTTGCCTGCACCCACGGAATCTTGGTGCGTGCATAGAGCAGAATTTCTGTGATGCGATCTGTATCAATCTTGCAGTTCTTATTCAGCGCGTGACGACCTTCATCTGTGATGCTCTCGATGCCGCACTCGAACGAAACGCAGTGTGCACGCTGCAACAGGTCGAGACTTTCCTCATTCCATAGGTCGATACGAGTCTGAAATCCGATGGATACCGGACGCTCTGCGATCGCTTCTAAGAGCTGTCGCACCTGTTTACCGACGCCGAAGATTTCGTCAATAAAGTAGATGTAATCCACTCCGCGCCTTATCAGCTGGTCGACCTCAGCAATCACCTGCTGCAGGTCACGCTCTCGATATTTGTTGCGGAACAGGGTCTTATTGCAGAACGTGCACGAGTAGGGGCAACCACGGGCGAATTCCACCTCGGATCCCAATCGCAGATGATCTGCTCCATTGCCCGGGAAGATGTGGTGTTTGTGACTGTGGCGCTCCACTGGATAGTCGGAGTAGTCGAGCTGTGACACGGCCCGCATGTCGGTCGCGCCGAGGCCGTCGGTCATACGAAAGCGGCCCTGCTCGTCGCGCCAGCAGCAGCCCGTCACCATTTCCCATGGCGTAGACGCCAGTTGGGGTAGAGTCTGGTCCGGCTCGCCGCGCAACACCACATCCGCTAACGTCTTCTCCAGCGTGGCTCTGGGCGTGACCGAACCATGAGGCCCGATGACAACAGTTTTCGCTTTCCGCTTGCGGCTGGCTCGTAGTGCTTCGATCCACAGCTTTGGGACGCGCAGTTCTGGCTGAGGGCATCTCCAGAACAGGTACGATGGTGCCGTTGGCACCACCAGGAAATCTTCCTGAAAGTCCTCCAGTCGCTGCACCACGGCGGCGGGAGTTAGGTCCTCCATGTTGGCGTCAACGAGCAGAACGTGATGGCCTGCCGAGCGAAGGAACTCGCGCGCTGAAAGCAGTTCCAAGGGAAAGTGCGGATCGGGACAGCCGAAGTACGTGGATCCTTCAAATGTCCATCGCGGATTGACGAGCGCAAACCTCATGCTGCGCTCCCGGCAAGTGCCGCTGGCGCATGCTGGGACTGAAAACGTGAACCGACCACATCGACGTTGCTGTGCCAGAACTTGTGGATTGACTCCAGGGTGTCGGCTATGGAACGCCGCGCCCGCCAGCCTGTAAAGCTCTCCAGCTTTGAGGTATCAGAAATGTAGAGCGGCTGGTCACCCGGCCGGGTTTGCGCGTGCTGAGTGCGCGGCATTACACCGGTCAGCAACTGAATGGATGCAAGCATCTCCTGCACAGAAGCAGTTCTCTTCAGCCCGCCGCCAACGTTGAAAACCTGACCGCTCGTTTTCTTGCTGTGTGCCCGTGCCACCTGCATGGCCTCTACAAGATCGTGGACGTGCAGCACGTCGCGAACCTGCAGACCGTTACCGTATATGGTGATTGGTTTTCCTGCCAACGCCGAGTAGAGAAAGTGTGCCACCCAGCCTTGGTCTTCGTTGCCGAACTGCCGCGGCCCGGCTATGCATGACATACGAAATACCACCGTCGGCAAGTCATAGATGCGTGCGTAGTCTCGAACGTACTGATCGGCCGCTCCCTTCGAACAGCCGTAAGGTGAGTGGAAGTCAAGCGGCTCTTCCTCTCGAACTCCGTTGAAAGCACGATCTTTAGCGCAATAACGGGTGGCGGCTCGCTCTACAGGAACCCCTTCAAGCGATCCATAAACTTTGTTTGTCGACGTATACAGAAAAAACGGTCTTGTGGGCAGACAGCGAGCAGCTTCCAGCACGTTTACAGTGCCTGCGGCATTGATAAAGAAGTCTGTTTCGGGGTCATCGACTGAGGTTGTAACGGCCACTTGAGCTGCAAGATGGTAGATCTCAGTCACATCCCGAACCACCGAATGAACCAGAGTCTTGTTTCGTACGTCTCCATCAACAACTTCCAGCCTGCCACCTTCACCGGTGAGACTGGACAACCAGTTCAGGTTATGTCGAACACCGGCGCGCGACCCGTTGTCCAGAATGCGCACTGCCACGTCGTCCGCCAGCAGCCGTTCTGTGAGATTCGAACCGATGAACCCAGCCCCGCCAGTCACCAGTGCGATGCGCCTTCCACTTGTCTTGCTCAAACCGTATTTCCCTCCTGCGATCGTACTTTGAGGACTAGGCCGTCAAACCGTAAGCGCTTAGCTCATTCAGCATGGTCTCGGCCTTATCATCAGCCTCCTGCTCGGCCAACCACTCCGCCAGTTCCTGGAAACCCGTTTCGTGAGCTATTTTCGGCTGGTAATCCAGCAGACGATTGGCTTTCGTCAGATCGGCGAAGCAGTGGCGTATGTCGCCGGCCCGATACCGGTTGCTGATGATTGGCTGCAGGTCCTCACGTCCCAGAGCTTTACAGAGGATCTCCGCGACACGCCGAATGGTAATGGGTTTCCCGCAGCCCACGTTGATTACTTCGTCGTTCGACTCGGGACGCTCCATGGCGAGCATATTTGCCCTCACAATATCGTGCACGCTTACAAAGTCGCGCATCTGCTCACCATCTTCAAAGACCATCGGCGGCTTACCATTCAGCAGGCGCGACGCAAACACAGCTGCGACGCCCGTGTAGGGGTTTGAAAGGGCCTGCCGCGTGCCATAAATATTGAAGAATCGCAGAGCGGTGACTGCGAGGCCATAATTGCGGCCGTAGATCAGGCACAGCTGCTCCTGATCCCGCTTGGAAAGCGCGTAAACCGAATTAATCTCAGAAGGCTTGGTCTCATTTGTTGGCAAAGGAGACAGTACCTCGTCACCAGAGCGAAGCTCCCAATCGCCTGCCTTCAACTGCAACAAAGGCCTGACCGGCGGAGCGACCTCTTCTCCCGTGCTCGGCTTCCTGTAACGGCCCTCGCCATAGATGGACATCGAGGAAGCGACGATGAGCTTTTCCGGCATCTGCTTTGCATCCAGCATGGCTTGGAGCAATTCTGCCGTGCCCTGGGTGTTAACGCTCATGTAGCGGCTAATCTCGTACATGGACTGTCCCACGCCGACAGTGGCTGCGAAATGGAAGATGACATCCACCTTCCGCAAGACCTCACGCATGCGGTTGGGATCGCGCACATCGCCAACAATCAGTTCCACCTCACCTGACAGGTAAGCGGGGCGTTGACCGTTCTCATGCACCTGAGGAGTCAGGTCATCCAGTACACGGACCCGGTGGCCTGCGGCCAGCAGTCCGTCCGCAAGGTGCGAACCTACAAACCCTGCGCCACCCGTAATCAAAATCTGCTTGCTCATCGTGCGGCCAATCGCTCCTCTTGCTGGAACTGCAGGTTGTCATTTGCTGGCTTGGAAGCAGGCGCGTAACGCTCTACCGCCCAGGAGGCGAATTCAGCAAAGTCCGAGTTGTCACGCGGTGGACTGGTGTGGTGCGCTTCCACACCTAAATGAGCGGGAGTAAAGCATAGGGTCAGAGCAACTTCAAAGTCCTCCAGGCCCTTCATCTGCCGGTCAAACCATCTTTCCGCGTCCGGACGGAAGCTATCCGCCCAGCTAAGGCCGGTACGCAGATAACGCACCCCCATGTCCTTCATGCGAGCGACCGCGTCATCGAAACGGGGATCCTCAAAGTGGAACCATTGGCAAAAGCCCACGGACCCATCTTCAGGAAAGAGTTTCGATGCGGGCTTCGGATGGCCACTTGCGTCCACCAGGCCGAGATAGTAGTGGCGGTAATAGGAAGAACCCTCCGCCTCTTTGTGCCTTGTCTCGGCAGGCCACGATGGAGGCAAGTCAAACAGGCTGTACCAGTGCACCCGCGGTGTGTGTCCCCGCAGCAGGTCAAGCGTCTTTGTTAGTCCGAACTCCTGAACTTCTTCCGCTCCGAACGACGATACACCAACCTCTGTAACCCAGACGGGCTTCCCGGAGACATCCCTAGCCTCGCGTATGCGATC
Source organism: uncultured Terriglobus sp. (assembly GCA_964242065.1). Classification (GTDB taxonomy): domain Bacteria; phylum Acidobacteriota; class Terriglobia; order Terriglobales; family Acidobacteriaceae; genus Terriglobus. The sequence goes on from CAXTBQ010000015.1 coordinate 40,869, forward strand.
TGGCCACTCGATCAACTGCCAATGATTCCAGTCGAGCGGGAAACCATGGACACCCACAGCATCTACGTATTCCATGACGCCACTCTTCTGCATCGTTCGCAAGAAGTCGCAATCGCACGACGACACGCCACCAAGAACGATGGAAAGATCGGTATTCACGTTCCGAATCGCGCACGAACCCACCTTCACCATGTCTGCAAAACGCTGCCAGCCTGGATCAAGCTGGAAGTTCCAATGCGACAGGTTGTTTGGCTCGTTCCAGAGCACTACGGCTTCTACCACGTTCTTCCTTATCCAGCGCCATTTCACGACACTGCAACTCCCGCCGAACAAGAGAGTTACACGAATTACTACACCAATGTCTCAGATGTACTACAAAGATGCCCAAGTGAAAAGAGCTAAACGTCTCCACCGTCATGCGAGCGTAAGTAGATGCTTACAATACGCGTCAGATGAAAGCGAGATTACTGATGGTCATAAGCTCGCGATTCCCACAGAAAGGGAAGACAAAGAACCCTGTGGCTCTCTGTAGATTTTACGCAAGCTCATAAGGAGTTCGCTGATGCCGACTCAGCAGGGCAGCAGCGATGTCGTCGCCCGTGATCGTCTCTGTCCTGGGATCCCAGTAGATTGGGTGTTCCACCTTCATGGCGATCCAGTGGAGCAGGCACGTAGAGCATGCCCTGTGGCCGACCTCGGCTGGTGCGGTTGGAAGCTCCCGTGAGTGGATACAGTCGAGCCAGTTGCCGTGCTGCTCGTCAGACGTGTAGGCGTGCCACTCTTCCGGTCCAACGACGGAATCCAGAATCGCTGGATCGCTAGCCCGGAGAGGCACCACTGGCACGGGTTTGTCATTCGGGTTTGCCGTAGGGGTTGCCATACCGTCTCGACACACAAAGATCCATCCTTTGTCCCCGATCCACTTGATGCCGTTCTCGTAGTCACCAGATACGCTCATGGTCATACCGTTGGCGTAGCGGCCGTACGTCTTAAAAGCTCCATGCACATTCCAAAGACCGCTCTTTGGAAACTCGGCCGATCCCCAAACCTCGATTGGACCGGTTAGTTCTGTGTCCATGCCCCAGTGCGCGGTATCAATATGGTGGGCACCCCAACCGGTAATCATACCGGCACCGAACTGTTCCATGCGTAACCATCCAGGGCGGTCAAAGCCGACAGTTGGCATGACGCGATCAAGTGTGTAAGGAACATCCGGCGTAGAGCCGAGCCAAGCGTCGTAGTTAAAGCCTAGGGGTACTGGCATCGGCTTAGCATTTCCGCCCGCCGGATCACCCGGCAAACCGATCTCGACGCTGTGCACCTGGCCGATTCGGCCGTTGCGAACCAACTCTACAGCGCGGGCGAACTGTTTCCATGATCGCTGTTGTGAACCCACCTGCAGAATCCGGCCGCTGGCTTTTACGCGATCAGCCATAAGGCGCCCTTCGCGAATTGTGAGTGAAGCGGGCTTCTGCAGGTAAACGTCCTTCCCAGCCACAACGGCATCAACGGCAAGCCGGGCATGCTGGTGGTCCGGAGTGGAGATGATGACCGCATCTATCTCCTTGTTCTGAAGAAGTTCCTTGTAGTTGGAATAGCCTCGAGTGCCTTTGTAGGGCTTTCCAAGAAGCTTGGTGTAGCCTTCGTCTACGAACTGCTTGCCTTGCTGCACGCGATCGTCGCTGAGGTCGCAAACCGCAATGATGCGGTTATCTCTTCCTTTCACACCCGCGAACTTCATCACGCTGGGCATATCGTGGACCCTTGAGATACGGCCCACACCAATGGCACCTATGTTGATTCGGTTTGAGGGAGCAGTCTGGCCAAAGATCGTTGCAGGTACGATGGTGGGGAAGCCGGTTGCCATGACAGCAGCAGACGCTGCGATGAACGAACGGCGAGATCGGGTCATTGCGTCACCTCCAGCGAAGCCAAGTTCATCGCGCTTTATCTGCTTCCCCAAAGAGTTTTCAGCACCAAGAACACAGGCAGCTTACCGGCAAAGTGTATGCGCGATGAATGAAGAGTGACAAGGCAGTCCGTTTTCACGTCGTTCAGTGCACATAGGATGTCCTGCTAAACGACTCCGGTGAACATCGGTCAGGGTTGTTCGACTCGGCGGAGATCAAGCCGAGGTAAAGCTCGCGGACAAGGTCGAATCGATGCCTGGCGAGCAGCAGCGGATTACGGGCGACCGCCAGCCTAAGTTGAAAACGTGTGGCCGAGCAGACGCAAACACTACGAGCAGGAGCAGAAAATCGTCTTGAAAAAACACCACGGTGGCAGACAGTCCGAAGCCTCACACTGGGCAGACCTAGCAGCCTTGCTTTGTGCTCTCGCGCGAGACGAACGCACGGCATGAGATAGAAGCAACGGAACGGCCAATCTATAGAGGCGAGTGGTGGAGGCGGTGGGAGTTGAACCCACGTCCGAAATTACCGACAGCAGAGAGCATTCATGCTTTTTCACGTTCAATTTTGTCTCGTACCCAGCGCTTGGAACGGACGAAGAAGCGCGGGGCACCAGCCCGATTGATCTCATCCTCGGCGTACGAGCAGAACGCGTTGGACCAGCCTACAGTGCGACGCTCGCCACCAGCCCGTAGGCAAAGCCGATGGAGAACGGCTACTTAGTTAATTAAGCAGCAAGCGCGAATTGAGGTTCGGCACTTATGATTTTGGGCGCGATTACGGGTGTACCCACCCCGGCATGCCTCTCTGCCACAAACAATCCCGTCGAAGCCGTGACGCCCCCACTCGGGGTAGTCTTCATCACCGGCACTCCTGTGAGCACCTGCGTGAAGCAGCGTTCGCAGATGCACAGTGGCACTGCAAAGAACTTTGTTTAGTATACCTGCACTGCAGTGCTCGGACAGCGGTGAACGCGCTCCGTGCGGGTGTGGGTATACTTCAACACGCGCCAGAAGGTGGCAACGGGGACTACACAAGATGAAAGCAGCGGCTTTTCTAGCGATGGGATTGATGGGACTGGCTATGCAGGCACAAGTTACGAAAGCGCCTTTCGGTACGACAAAGGACGGCAAGCCCGTTGACATCTACACGTTGAAGGATGCCGACCTCGAGGTCAAGATCATGACCTATGGTGCTCGCATTCAGAGCATCATCGCGCCAGATCGTGACGGGAAGCGCGCGGACGTTGTGCTGGGTTTTGCCAACCTCGCCGGTTACGAAGCCGAGAACCCCTACTTTGGAGCGGTCGTCGGGCGCTACGGCAACAGAATCGCCAAAGGGCAATTTTCTATTGACGGCAAGTCTTACCAGGTGCCTGTGAACAACAATGGGCAGTCGCTGCATGGCGGTCTGGTGGGCTTCGACAAGCTGGTCTGGTCGGCGAAGATCGTGCCACATGGCGTCGAGTTGACTCTCGTGTCTCCTGACGGTGATCAGGGCTATCCCGGCACACTGACCGCACATGTCCGGTACACGTTGCAAGGACATGATCTGCGGTTGGATTACAGTGCCACCACGGACAAGACGACTGTGACGAACCTGACGAACCACAGCTACTTCAATCTGGCAGGAGAAGGAAACGGCACCATTGTGCAACAGGCGATCACCATCAACGCCGACCGTTACACCCCGGTCGGTGCCGTCCAGATTCCTACCGGACAGCTTGCCCCAGTTGCTGGAACGCCCTTTGACTTCCGCTCGCGACACATTATCGGAGAACGGATCGAGGCGGATGACACACAGTTGAAGCTTGGTGGTGGGTACGACCACAACTGGGTCCTGAACGGCGCCAAAGGTTCGATGAAGCTGGCCGCGAAGGCGGTCGATCCAGCTTCAGGACGTACGCTTACCGTTTCCACCACGCAGCCCGGCGTGCAGTTCTACACGGGTAACTTCCTTGTGGATAATGCTCTGACCGGAACAGGCGGCAAACCCTATCAGCGTCGCGGTGCCTTCTGCCTGGAGACGCAGCATTTTCCTGATTCACCCAACCAGCCCGCATTCCCAAGCACGCTGCTCAAGCCAGGCGAGACACTGCACACTACAACCGTCTTTTCGTTTGGAGTCGAGAAGTAGGCTGCTTCGGGCGGTTGCCTATCGAACGAAACGCTCTATCAGTTTTTGAGATAAGGCCTGCTTCACTTTTGGCAGCTTTGTCCAGGGATCGCGTGCAAGTCGATTCGACCATTCTGCAAAGGTCGCAATCGTATAGTGTGGCCGCTCACGCATCTGGCCGAGTTCGTCCCAGTTGAGCGGCACGCTAACGGGTGCACCCGGCCGCGCACGCATGCTGTACGGTGCTACGGCAGTTGCGCCACGCTCATTGCGAAGGTAATCCAGGTAGATCTTTCCTTTGCGTGCGGCTTTCGTCATCTTCGTCAGGTAGAGCTCGGGGCGCGCCTGCTCCATGGCCTGCACCAAACCATGTGCCCAGGCTTTGGTCACGGCGAAGTCATGGTCTGGTGCGAGCGGAAAAGCTACGTGCAGACCCTTGCCTCCGGTGGTCTTCACAAAGCTGGTTAAACCTGCAGCCTTCAGGACGTCCCGTACTTCCATTGCGGCTTCCACAACAGTCGTCCACGGCAGGTCCTCATCCGGATCCAGGTCGATGATGATGCGATCGGGTCGCTCTAGGTGCTCGTTAGTCGAACTCCATGGATGGATCTCCAGCACGGACATCTGTGCCAAACCCGCAAGTGCCTCTGCGCTTTTGAGCGTGATGTACGGTTCCGGCTCGCCACCCTTTTTGTCGGCCACCATCACAGAGCCGACATCCTTTGGCAGCAGGTGATTGATATGCTTTTGATAGAAACATGGCTTTCCGCTGCCTTCCGGGCACCGTACCAGGCTTAGCGGGCGGTCGGCGATGTGGGGCAGCATCGCAGAGGAGACATCCCATAGGTATTCTGCAAGTTGCTGTTTGGATAGCTGGCTCTCCACATCGACGATTTTGTCGGGATGCGTCAGCCGGATTGTGGGCATTGCTGATGCCTTCTTCGTAGGGACGGCTTTCGCCCGCGCCGAAGTCTCCTTCGCTTTGTCGCTTGTAGCGGCGCTGCTTTCATCAGCAGATTTGGGCTTGTACTTGGCGGTTGGCGGCCCCTGCTCGCGGCGCACCTCCTTGGCGGTCTTGTCTTCGCGAACACCCTGAAAAGCCGCCTGCCGCACCTGTTGCTCGGCGGTCCAGGTGGCGAAGCGAACCTGCACCACCATCTCTGGCTTGACCCAATGGGCACCGCGACGGCCCTCTGCATTGATGGCAGCGAACGGCAAACTTTTCTGCACCATGCTGTCGAGTTGGTCGCGCAACATCCCGTGGGTCTTTTGCGTGAAGCCGGTGCCTGTGCGACCTGCGTAAATCAGTTTGCCCGCTTCGTCATAGTAGCCAAGCAGCAGGGAACCGACTCCTCGCGATCCGTTGGACAGATCGACCCAACCGCCGACCACGAACTCCTGCTCATACAGACACTTAGATTTTTGCCACCGACTGCTGCGTCCGGCACTGTATGGTGCGTCCGCCTGCTTGGAGATAATGCCTTCAGCGTGCAGCTTGCATGCTGCTGCGAAGATTTCGGCACCATCACCCGCCAAGCCCTCACTCACCCGAACCTCGTCCGTGTCGTCTCTCATGATTTCGCGGAGGAGGCGCTTGCGTTCAACCAGCGGCAGATGGCGCGTGTTGCGGCCTTCTAAGTGCAGCAGATCGAATCCGAAGAATGTGAGCGGATGCTTTTCGTTCCTCTCGAAGGATGCCTGCAGCCGTGCAAAGCTGGTGAGGCCGCTTGCATCAAGCACGGTCACTTCGCCGTCCAGGATCGCGTCCTTTGCTGCGATTCTTGCCAGTGCAGCAGCGACCGGCTTCATGCGATGGGTCCAGTCAAGGCCGCTGCGGGTGTACAAGGAGACCTTACTGCTCCGCTTGTGCGCTTGGACGCGGTAACCGTCAAGCTTCAACTCGTGGATCCAGCCTGCCCCGGAAGGTGGTTCCGTCGCTTCCTCTGTGAGTTGTGGTTTGAGGAAGTCGGGCATGGCTTCTGCCGGTAGTTCGCTTAGGTCAGTCCTTCTTGCATTGTTAGTCGGTTGCGAACTCGGTGTGCGAGCGGATTGTGCGTCAGGCTTGGAACCAGACTTTTCATCTGCTTCCCGAGCACGCTGTCGGTACCAGGCCGGTCCTTCGCCTGCCGTTTCCTTTGAGTTCCAGACGTGCGTGCTCGCCTGAGCGATCTGCTCAAGCGATCTACCGGTCACAGCCGACAGCGGAGCTTCGTCCGTGATGCACGGCGCATTTGGCGTGCGTTCGAACTCATCATGCTCCTTGATCAGTAGCCAGTTGGGCTTACCTTCTTGCGCGGCCTTCCCACCCATACGCACGAGAGTCCAACTGCCGTGCATCTTTGAGCCGTTCAGGGCAAACTTCAGCGACCCTTTGCGCAGGCCTTCGTCGACATCGGTGTGTGGTTCCCATGTGCCCTGATCCCACACCATGACCGTGCCGCCGCCGTACTGGCCCTTGGGTATAATGCCCTCGAAGCCGCCGTACTCCATAGGGTGATCTTCCACCTGCACAGCCAGACGCCTGTCATGCACGTTGTAACTTGGACCCTTCGCGACAGCCCAGCTCTTCAGCACCCCATTCCAGCCCAGGCGGAAGTCATAGTGCAGACGGGTAGCGGCATGTTTCTGGATGACAAAGGGTAAGGTACCGGATGAGTGAGCTGTCGAGCCTCCGCTTGGCTCTTCCGTCACACCAAAGTCGCGCATGGAGCGGTAGCGGCTAAGCTGGTCATCCACGGCATCCGCTGCGGACGTCGCTTGGTCGGGCCGCTTCTTGGAAGCAGCCTTCTTTGCTAGAGCTTCTGCTTTCGGCACGCCCGGTCTCTAAGCTGTTTTTCTGCGGCTGGCGGCGGGTTTCGCTGCAGCCGGTTTGGCGCTGGACGGCGCCTTCTTCTGCGCCTTAACCAGCGTAGGACCGGGCTTCTCCGCCGCAACGACTGGCTTCGCTGCCGTGCGCTTGGTAGAGGGTGGCGGAGCGGTGCTTTCACTCTCGTCCTGAGCTTCGCCACGCGCGGCAAGGCTGCTTCGCAACGCGTCCATCAGGTTGATCACCTTTGCGCGCTTGGGTGCGGGCTCGTCCTGCGGAATGGGCTGGTTG
>CAXTBQ010000016.1:0-44548 GCA_964242065.1 uncultured Terriglobus sp.
CCCGCCTGCCCGCTCCTTCCAACCCCACCCCCAACCAACCGGGCTCCGGGCGCCCCATCTCGCGGCGCCCGTTCTCTTTGTCTGGATGTTTGTTGGGCTGTTCGTACATGGAACCGCCACCTGGCGGTCCGCTTCGTTGCTTGCCCTACTGCATGCCGCCCTTGGCGGCGTTCGGCGTGACAGGTTGTGCAGGCACCACGGGCAGGTTGATGTAGCTGGCCAACGCACCGCTGTGGTACACCCGCTGTGTTGCTTTGCTGTAGTCCGCAGGCTTCGCGTTGAAAATGTTTGACACGTACTTCTGCGGGTTGCGGTCGTACAGCGGGAACCACGAACTCTGCACCTGCACCATGATTCGATGGCCCGGCTGGAAGACGTGGTTCACGTTTGGCAGGTCCCACTTATAAGTCAGCGGCTCGTTCGCCTTGATCGGCTCGGGCTTCTCGAAGCTGGTACGGTAGCGTCCGCGGAAGATGTCCATGGCGATCGAAAGCTGATAGCCATCCATCGGTGCCGGATGCGCTGTACCATCCGGGAACACGTCGATCAGCTTGACCACCCAATCGCTGTCCGTACCGCTGGTAGCGGCGATCAGGTTCACCTGCGGCACGCCGCTGACCCGCAGCGGCGCGGTCAGTGGCTCGGTCGTATAAGTCAGCACATCCGGCCGGCCATCGACAAAGCGCTGGTCCTGCACCAGCCAGGTGACCCACCCTTGCCGGTCATCTTCAGCCACCGGACGCGGACGGTACGGCACCGGCTTGGCAGGATCGGAGACATACTCATCGAACTTCGCGCCGCCCTTTGGAGCGTCGAACGAGAGCTTTCCTTCCGCTCCCAGGTATATCGGCTTGCTCTTGTTTGCGCAGTTGACATCACACGCCAGCGGCCACTTGTCGAAGCGGTCCCAGTGGTCCTCGCCCGTGTTGTAGATGTAGACCGGCGGCGTGTCGGCCTTGGGGCCGTTCTCGCGCAGGTACTGGTTGAAGAACGGTAACTGCACGTTCTGCCGGAAGTCCTGCGTGGTGTCGTCGTCCCACACCAACGGCCCGAGGGAGTGGCCCTCGCGATTGATCTGGCTGTGCGACCACGGTCCCATCACTAAGAAATTCATGGTGTTGTTCTTGTCCTTCGACTCCCATGCCTGGTAGCTGTGGTTCGCGCCCCACATATCTTCCTGGTCCCATAAGCCCTGTAGCCACATCGTCGGCACAGTCAGCGGAGCGTTCGCGATCAGATGGTCCAGCGATTGCGACTGCCAGAAGCCGTCGTACGCAGGATGGGCCTCGACCAGCTTCCAATAGGGCAGCTGCTCTTCGCCCATGGCTCGGGCCATGTCGCCGGTGGAGCCTACCCGCAAAAAGTTCGAGTAGTCATCGCGGCCGCCGTGGGAGCCGCGAGCCCCTGCACCGCGTGCGCTGGTCTGCGACAGGAAGTAGTCCAGATTCGACTGACGGAACGCGCCGTAGTGAAACCAGTCGTCGCCCATCCATCCATCGACCATGGGACTCTCCGGGATGGCCGCCTTTAGCGCGGGATGTGGATGCAGCAGCGCCATCACCACCGTGAAACCTTCGTACGACGAGCCGATCATGCCGACCCGGCCATTGCTTTCCGGCACGTTCTTCACCAGCCAGTCGATCGTGTCGTACGCGTCTGTCGTGTCGTCCGCACCGGAAGCATTGTAGGGGCCAACAGGCGGCGGCGTCATCAGGTAGACACCTTCAGAGCCGTACTTGCCGCGCACGTCCTGGTAGATGCGGATGTAACCGTCGCGCACAAACACTTCGTCGCTCAGGTTCAGCTCGTCTAGCATGTGCGGAGAGTCGGGCTTGACCGCACCGCGCCCGCCGGCAGCAGGCGCAACGGCAGGTGCTCCTGGCAACACAGGCGTGCGTGCCGCGTGTGCACGCGCTGCGGCGTTGTAGCAGGTGCGCGTCATCAGCATGGGCGCGTTCTTTGCACCTTTGGGTATAACGATCACCGTGTACAGCTTGGTGCCGTCGCGCATAGGCACCATGACCACCCGCTTTTCGTAATCAAACTGCGCTTTGGGTGCTTCAAACGGCGCTGTCTTGGGAGCGTTGAACACGCTGGGGATCTGGTTGATATCGGCAGGACGCGTGCTGTTGCTCGTCTTATCCTGCGCAAACAGTGAAGACGAAACGGCGACGAGTGCCAGCGAAAGGAACGCACTGCTGCGAGGATTCATGTACCTGCCCATGAGTGGAGTAATGCCGTTCACTATAGCAGTGCGCGGGCAGGAGCGCTGATGCGCATTCCTGCCTGCACGAAGAAGACCCTTACGGGCAAACGGGAGATCCTAGACCTGCTGCACCGTCGAAGCGCCCGTGAGACAACTACATCTTCGATGTGTCGATCATGTTGTCGTCAGAGATGCGGTCCACCAGCTTGTTGTATGGATCGATGCCTGCTCGTGTGGGCTGCTGATCGACCACAAAGGTATAGGTGGCATGTTCCGCAGTCATGCGTTCGCGCCTCATGATCAACGGCTTCTCTTCATCCTTCTTGCCGACAAACACGCCGACCTCAATGATGTCGTTCAGCGGCATCGGCGACTCCACGCCGTTGCCGTCCGCCTGCACCTTCCTGGCCTGCACATCCAGGGTCACCTGGTACTTGCCGTCCGCGGTCTTGCTCCACTTGGCACTCAGCGCCTTGTTGTCATAGAGCACGATGCGGTTGAATCCATCGTCAATCAGGTACTGCATGTCGGGCGGTGTTTGCGCCCGCAGAGCTTCGATGAGCATGCGTGTGTCCGGGTACGGCTGCGTCACAGCGCCAACGCCAACAGTATGGTCCGCACGATCGACCTGGTTGTTGGCGTTCGCGTAACGATACTGCATCAGGAAGTTGTGCAGCGCCAGGTTGACCTTGTCTTCGCCGATGTAATCCGCCAGCGTGTACATGATCTGGCCTCCCTTCTCGTACCAGACATACGGCTCACGCTGCACCAGCGAAAGTGGCGGCTCGTGCCGCACTTCACCGGAGCGGCCGCGCAGGTAGCGGTCCAGGAAGTGGCGCAGCACACGATGCATGTAGTCCTTGCCGTACTTGCGCTGCATGACCATGTAGGCGGTGTACTGTGCATAGGTTTCTGACATCATGTTTGAACCCTGCACGTTGCCACCGATCAGCTGGTGCCCCCACCACTGATGCCCTAGTTCGTGCGCGGTCACGAAGTAGGTCAGATCGACGTCGGTTGGTTTCTCCACTCTACCGATGAAGCCGATGCCTTCAGAAAACGGCACGGTATTCGGGAACGACTGTGCAAAGCCTCGGTAGCGCGGGAACTCCATAATGCGATATTGCGTGAACTGGTACGGGCTGAAGAACTGCTGATCGTAGTCCAGGCCTGCCTTGCTGCTCGCCACCATGTCATCCACGTCATAGGGGTGGTGCTCGTCGTAGAAAACCTCGATGTTCACCGGTCCGTTCGGTCCCTGGTATACGTCTCTCCGCACCTGGTACCGGCCGCTCACATAGTTGAAGAAGTCCTGGATGTGGGTGGAACCCATGCTGTACTCGAAGTAGCGGCGATCGCCGTTGGTCCACTCCTTCTGCAGGTAGCCGGGTGAGATCGCAATCTGGTCGGGTGAAGTGGAAACCACCGTGTGGTAGGTGATCCAGTCAGCCTGCACGTTGGTGAACAGATTTTGCCGTGAGTACACGGCGTCCCCGCGTTCGGCCATTTCGTGCAGGGGTTCTAGCTTTTGCTCGCGGCGGCGGCGCGGATCGTCCAGTTCCCCGCCCTCCTGGTAGCCAATCTGTGGGAACACACCGTTGTCGAAGAAGGTTCCGTTGTAGGCATACTGGGCAGGTTCGTTGCCGTCGCGGAAGCCTCGCGTGATGTGCCGTACATCTGCCACCATTTTCACCACATCTCCCGGCTGCACCGGCGTGGCGAAGCGATAAATGGAGTAGATGTTCAGCGGACCCTGGTAGACGCGCTCGGCAGGCCGATCAAATGTGACGGACTGCTGCAGTTCCACGTCGCCCGTCAGGTGAATCTCGTTGATGGGAGCGGCTGTCTTGTTCTGGAGGATGAACGTACCCACGGCGTGCATGGAGCGCTGCGTTGGGTAGAGGTCCACAGCGGTATCTACCGCGGTGACTTTGAGCTGCGGCACACCGCGGTACTTGCGGTAGTTGCGCTCGTACTCCGCCTGATCGTGCCGACGGGACGCGGCGGTGGTGTAGCGGTTCAGCACGTGCGCGTTGTAGTAGAACCAACCACCCGAGCCGATTGCCAGAAGCAGCAGGAAGAGGCCAGCGGGCAGCAGACCCGGAGCCCGCATCCTGGCCAGCCGCGATCGCGAATGCAGCGAACTCTCAGCGCCTCGCCGTGCGTATGCAATGGAGATGATGCCAAGTACGGCGAACATGCCCGTCCAATACAGAATCGACCAGAGCAAGGCAGGCACAAAGTGCCCGTACCCGTTCATGTCGCTGATGCGGTAGCTGGGCGTTGCACCAGGCAGCAGAAGCGTGTTCTCGATGCCGAAGTTATACAGGATGGGAACCACGACGAAGATGCCGATGACGATCCCGTGGCCCACAAACTTGTTGCTGACCACCGTCTGCACAAACATGGCCAGAATTGCGAAGCCCACAATCTGCGGGAGGACAACGAGGTAAAGTTCCTTGAAGTAAAGCGCGAACTCGTAGTGATGATAGCCGGCGATGGTTTGCATCATCACGCCAACCAGCATGGTCACCGTAAGCAGGACCACCTCCACTGTCGCGATGGCCAGCAGCTTGGAAAGCCAATCGACTGCTTCGTTCATGGGCAGCGCGTCGTGGATGCCGTCAAAGCGGTTATCGCGCTCGCGCCAGATGAGTTCCGCAGCATAGAGCGTCGCGACGATATAGAAGAAGAGTGTTGCCGAGCCTTCAACCGCCTGCAGCATCAGGTAGGTGACCGGCCAGACATTTTCCTCACCGACGTTGCCGGCGAAGCGTCCGTTGTTCACGGCGAAGACGATGAGCAGCGCCAGCAGACCCCAGAACGGAATGTCGCGGAAGATCATGCGCAACCGCAGCCGGAACATGGAAACGAACTGCTGCAAGGTCGTGCCCGCGCCAAAGATTTGGCGCACGCGTGGCAGAGCCTGCACCACCAGCGAACGCACGGGCCGGCTCTCCTCCCGTGTGGCAGCAGCCTGCTTTGCGGCTCGTTTACCCTGCGAGCGCGCGGTGAGCGCTTCTGCACTCATGGGGAAAAGTCTCCAGAGAGCGATCAGCGCGACGATCGCTACGCCGCTCCACAGGAGCCGGTTGTAAAGGAAAACACCTGGCGAGTAACCCGAAAAGTTCCAGGGCACCAGCTGCGTGTTCTTCTCGGCAACGCTCCAGTAGCGGGTCACGTTGTCCAGCGTGATGACGCCGAGCGGATCGAGAATGCCGGACCAGAAATGCTCCAGCGAGCGCGTCGCGCCGTACACCGTGATGCCGATGATCCACGCCATGAACACGGCCACGCCCTGCATGTAGACGATGAAGATCTTGCGCGTAAGGGCCGCGACCACAAAGAACACCGAGCCCAGAAAGAAGATCTGTAGCACGATCATGGAAAGGAACGGCTGCAAATACCACCAGAGATGATTGGGGCCAATGCGCGCATGGTCTGCCCACGGTGCGAACGTGCCCAGGAAGGCGCCGACCATCATGCCGCTAAAGGCGAACACGGTTGTGAGAAACGAACCGAGCCAGCGGCCGCCCAGGTAGGCTGCCTTGCTGACCGGCTTGGTAAAGAGCAGCTGTACGGTGTCACGCTGAAAGTCGCGCAGGATGGAGGTGCCGAAGACCGCCGCCATAACGATGACGCCAAAGATGCAGGCACCGTTGTCCGTCGTGGTGATTGCCCACGGACCATTCAGGAGCACCTTGCCATTGCTGTTGGAGACCGGGCCGAAGCTTTCGGAAGCCACGCACAGGAAGCTGAAGACAGTCCACAAGCCGAAGTAGACATATGTGGCAATGCTCTTGAACCGAAACTTCAGTTCGAAGGTAAGGAACTCCCAAAACTGCGTCATGGAGACGACCCCTAGGAACGGGTTAGCGGTAAGAACTAGGCGGCAGCAGGCGTTTGCTTTCCATGCCGGCTCAGGTTCAGGAAGTACACGTCTTCCAGATCGCCGGGCACCTGCGAGAATCCACTGCCCGGCTCCGTTGCGCTGAACACGCGAATCTCGTGCTGGCCGCTCACCAGGTGCGTGCTGATCACGTGCATGCGTGCTTCAAGTTCACTGAGTTCGGCCTCACTGCTCACCACGCGAGTCCAAACCTGGCCCTGCAGCGCATCCAGAGCGGCACCGGGAGAACCCTCCAGCAGTAACTGGCCCCCTGCAATGATGGCCATGCGCGGGCAGAGCTCTCGCACATCATCCACAATGTGAGTGGAGAGAATCACCGTCACATCGCGGCCGATGGAAGACAGGAGATTCAGGAAGCGGTTGCGCTCCGCCGGATCCAGCCCCGCCGTCGGCTCGTCCACGATGATGAGCCGAGGGTTGGCGAGCAGCGCCTGGGCGATGCCGAAGCGCTGCTTCATGCCGCCGGAGTAGGTGCTGATGGACTTCTTGCGCACGTCCCAAAGATTGGTTTGCTGCAGCAGCGCTTCCACCATCTCCCGGCGCTCGCTTGAGTTCACAATGCCCTTCAACACGGCAAGGTGGTGCAGCATGTCCAGCGCACTCATGCGCGGGTACACACCAAACTCCTGCGGCAGATAGCCGAGTATCTTGCGAACTTCGTTCTTCTGCTTGAGGACATCGATGCCGTCAAGCATGATGGAGCCGGAGTCCGGATCCTGCAGCGTGGCGATGGTTCGCATCAGGGAACTCTTACCGGCACCATTCGGCCCCAGCAAACCGAACATGTTGTTGCCGATGGAAAGCGTCAGGTCTTTGAGCGCCTGTACGCCGTTCGGGTAAGTCTTCGATAAGCCGGCAATTTCAAGCGCCATGCGCCTCCTCAAGCAGCTAACTTCCAGTTGAAACCGTAGATCAAACTCGGGACAATCAGACGCTACTGGCTCGCTCTCGGGGCGGAACTGCCGACGCTGTTGGTCAACGTGACGGTGACCGCCTGGATCTTAGTACCGGCATCGCTCAGGTTGAACGTCTGTGTATACGTGAAGACAGATCCAAGCGTGGCCGACGCCGCAGAAGAGAACCAGTCGTTGAAGATTGTGGTCACGGGCAACGTGAGGGAGGAAGTGCCGAGATTGGATCCCGGTGCCGCCTGGAAGTTGAATGTTGCACCGGAGACCCCCCGCGTGTTCGAGAAACCGACAAGGGTCACTGTCAGTGTGGGTCCGGACTGTGTAAACGTCGCCGAATTCGCAGTGGGTACCTCTGCCGGAATGGTGATGTTGACGGTGCGCGCCGCAGCCGGTGTGACATCTTGCCCATTCGCAGTAAGAGAAAGCGTTACGGTAACTACACCCGCAAGCGTACCGGTCTGCAGGGCAACTGGCGGCGGCGTGGTTGTACCCGCGGCAACAGTAAACGGGTAGGTGCGCAGCCCATTGCTGAACTTGATGCTGGTGTCGTCAACGCTGCTGTTGCCCGATGCCGCAAAGGTCAGCGTAAACACCCCAGAAAGATCGACGGGGTAAGGATTCTGGAGGGTGAGCGTGAGCGTGGGCTGCGCGACTGACGTACCGGTGGCCGGAGCGGTCAACGTCGCAGACGGCGCAGGCGTTGTCGTGGTGATAACGAACGCGTTGCTCTGAAGGCCGGTGGCGGGATCGTAGACTGTGACGCTAAGTGGTGCCGCACTCAAGACTGGCGGCAGAGTTGCCCGGATTTGCGTGGTGCTCTGTACGGATGATGCAATCGAAGAGCCACCCACGCGAACCACTGACGTCGACGTGAAGCCGCTGCCCGTGACAGTGATCGCTGTTGTCGCATTGCTGAGCGGCACCTGGCCCGGTGTCACCGTAGTGATCACCAGCGGTGATGGCTGCACGGCGATGGTTTGGCTGGTCCTTACAGCGGCATAGTTTGCATTGCCCGCCTGGCTGGCAGTGACCACAACCGTGCCGGACCCTGTGTAAGTGAGAGTCGATCCGGATACGGTAGCGGGCCCGCTTGCCTGGAAGGTCACGGGCAGGCCTGAACTTGCCGTCGCGGTCAGTTGCACGCTCGCTCCCGGCGCGTAGGTCACCGGTGTGGGAATCTGGGCGAACGAGATCGTCTGTGTCGTGGGAGCGACGCTGACCAGATACACGCCACTGACCGTGGCTGCATTCCGTGTGTCGCCTGCATAGCTGACGGCAAGCGTCTGCAAGCCGCCCGCGAGAGAACTCAGGTCGAAGGTTGCAGTATTTGAAGCGACAGGCGCTGTCCCGGCCGCCTGACCATTTACCAGAAGCGTGAACGTGCCTGTGCTTGCGCCTGTGGGGCTGCTGAATGTAGCCGTGAGACGTCCGGCGGAGCCAAAGGTTCCAGCAGCCGGGCCGCTCAAGAGAAATCCCTCAGTCAGAGGGGGCGGAACACCGGCCACTGTACTGATCTGCCCGGAAGCGACGGACCGTACCCGCTGATTGCGTGTGTCCGCAACGGCAACGAGTCCGTTGGTGCCTGCGGCCACCGCGCGCGGTGTGTCCAGCAGCGCCGAAGACGCGGTGTTGATGTCGCCCGCGAAACCTTCCTCGCCCGTGCCGGCTACGATACTCAGTGCACCCGAGCTCAATGCCCGCACCACCTCATTTCCACTGTCGGCGAAGTAGGCGGTGCCGGAAGAGTTCACCGCAACGCCGCGCGGATTCAGCAGGTTGGAACCCGTACCCGCGACCGTGCTAATGATGCCGGCTGCGTTTACCCGGCGCACGCGCTGGTTGTGCGTATCGGTAATGTAGAAACTGACAGCGTCCGTATCGAGCGCCACGCTGTAGGGCGTGTCCAGCAGAGCGGCGGTAGCGGCCTGGCCATCTCCCGCGAAGCCCTGCTCACCCGTGCCGGCCACGGTGGAGATCGTGGTGCCGGTTACCTTCCGAATGCGGTGGTTGTTCGTGTCCGCAATGTAAAGATTGCCGGCCCCATCCACGGTAACTCCGCTGGGCAGATCGAGTTGCGCCGACGTTGCGGCTCCCCCATCTCCGGAGAAACCTGCGACACCGGTTCCTGCCACCGTGCTGATGATGCCTGACGCCGACACAACGCGGATGCGATGGTTTCGGCTGTCCGCGATGTAAACTCTGCCGGCGCTATCGACCGCGATACCTGAAGGCGAATCCAGAAGAGCGCTCGTTGCAGCGCTGCCATCACCCGCAAAGCCCTGCTGACCGGTTCCGGCGACCGTCGTTACGGTACCGAACAGGTCAACCTTGCGAACAGCATGATCGTTCCGAGAGGAGAAGTACAGGTTGCCGGAGTTGTCATACGCCACACCTTCCGGCACCGAGGCAGACACCGTCGTCGCCTGCACACCTGACGTAAGCGTCTGCGCCGCAGCAGATCCCACCATGAGGCTTGCGAGCATGAGAGCACGCAGCGCCTGGTTCCATCGTGAGTGCTCAGCAAACATCGATCGACCTTCCGCCCAAGTGGACTGACAAGTACGAACAGGAAGCCCTGCACAGGGCTGCTGTTCCGTGGTGCAAGCGGTGTGTTTCACGCATCCGCTTCAGGCTTGTCACATTTCGCCTAGAAGTTATCACGGCACAGACACGATTACATCCAGCAATCTCTCGGAAAAGAAAACTTAAATACATGGAGCGCAGCGAGTGCGCATCGTGTAGCCTGATGGGCGTCGCGCTATAGCACATTCCACCAAGGTCTCTGCGCCTTTCGCCGGGAGAGAACTCATGTCACAGAACCGTTTCCGCGTGCCTCTCAGAGCAAACCTGTCGAGCACTTCCATGGGTCCAGGACGAGTACTCCAGCACGTTGCTCTCTCCGCAACGGTTCTGCTCGTGGCGTCTCCGCTGGCCCATGCGACGGAAGCCAAGCTGCTTGCCGATGCACACGTGAACTCAAACCGTGCCACAACCAACTATGGCACCTTGTCCAATGTGAGCGTGGGAGCGGGCACCACCGGACTGATCGCCTTTGATCTGACCGACCTGCCTTCGAACACCACCGCAAACCAGGTGGCAAAAGCGACACTCCGTCTCTATGTGAACCGGGTGCTCACGCCCGGCACGGTGAACCTCTTCGCTCTGACAGCCCCCTGGACCGAGTCGGCCGTGACGTACGCCACGCAGCCAGCGCAGGGCGCTGCTGCAGGCTCGCTCCAGGTTGTCAATCCCGGGCAGTTCATCACCATCGACGTCACCGCAACGGTGCAAGGCTGGTTGAGCGCACCAACAACCAACTACGGTTTCGCGCTGACCGCGGCCACAGCGAACGTCCTGTTCGATTCCAAGGAAAATGATCAGACTGCGCACAGTGCACACCTTGACATCACGCTGGTGTCGCAGGGCGCGGCTGGAACGGTAGGCCCGACGGGACCGGCAGGAGCAACAGGACCGACCGGTGCTACGGGCGCTTCAGGTGCGGCCGGGCCTGTGGGAGCCACCGGTGCAACGGGACCAGCAGGTCCGACAGGTGCCACAGGGGCTTCAGGACCGGCAGGACCCACGGGTGCGACTGGTGCGCAAGGGCTGACCGGTGCTTCCGGAGCCCAGGGACCACAAGGACCAGTGGGCGCGACCGGAGCATCCGGCCCGCAAGGCCCCGCAGGCGCTTCTGGTGCACAAGGACTGCAGGGCCCGACCGGTGCAACGGGAGTGGCAGGACCACAAGGACCAGCGGGAGCAACCGGCGCGCAAGGAGCACAAGGCCCTGCTGGTGCAACGGGAGCGTCAGGACCGCAAGGACCTGCCGGCGCGTCCGGGGCGCAAGGGCCGCAAGGTCCCATCGGTCTGCAGGGCCTTCCAGGACCTACCGGCGCAACGGGTGCCACCGGAGCGACGGGAGCCGCTGGAGCGCCCGGCACAGGAGGCCAAATCTATACCGCCAACTTCACCACGGGCGGCCAAACATTCAGCTCGCAGGTGTACGCAGCACCGCTTGGAGTGAGTACCGCAAACACCTTCAACACGACCACAAACGTCCTGATGGTTCCGCAGAGTTGCTACGCGACCTCACTGAATGTGAAAGCCATCAATATCCTGCAAGGTGGCTCTGGTGCCACGGTTACGCTTCTGACCGGCAGCTTTACCAACATCGGGTCCATGTCCGCGACCAATCTGTTCTGCTCCTTCACCGCGCCGGACGGCAGCAGCGCGTCGTGCGCCAGTACGGGCGGCGCCACGCTCAATGCGGGCGATGTGATTACGCTACGAACAACCCTTGGCGCAGCATCCGGTTATACTCGCGCGACCTTTGTTGCGAGCTTTGTGTGCGGAACGCCGCCCGCATAATCACCGCTTCCATCACACGTCTCAAGGCAGGAGCCGATGAACCAGGCAGGGCAAACAGTATGCCTTTGCATGATCGTCAAGAATGAACGGCTTGTCATTGAACGATGCCTCCGTTCTGTTCTGCCTCTGCTGGATGCCTGGCTGATTGTTGACACAGGCTCCATCGACGGTACCCAGCCGTTCATTCGAGACTACCTGACGCACCTGCCCGGCGAAGTTGTCGAGCGTCCGTGGCTGAATTTCGCGCACAATCGCACGGAGTCCATCCAGCTTGCCCGCGAGCGCGCGGACTACCTGCTCATCATCGATGCCGACGAGTATCTGGAACTTGGCTCTGAATTTATTTTGCCAACGCTTGCTGCAGACTCTTATGACTTTGAGCTGCTCTCAGGCACGGTCACCTACTACAAGACCCAGCTTGTGAAGACGGCTCTGCCATGGCACTTCGAAGGCGTGATCCACGAGCACATTGCGACAAGCGCACCACACACCCGTAACCGGCTTGATGGCGTGCGAACGGTGCGCGTGCTGGATGGTGCGCGTGCGCGCGATCCCCTTACCTATCGCAAGGACGCACTACTGCTGGAAGCCGCGCTGCTGGAAGAACCTGCAAACGCCCGCCACATGTATTACCTTGCACAGAGCTACGCTGATGCCGGCGAGCTGCAGCTAGCGGAAGATCGCTACGCGAAACGTGTCGCCATGGGCGGCTGGCATGAGGAGGTTTGGTCCGCCTTGTATCAGATCGCCCGCCTCAAACAGGTGCGGAACGTGGAGTGGCCCGCTGTGCTGACCGCTTACCTGGCGGCATTCTCCTTTCGACCTGATCGCGCAGAGCCCCTTTTTCAGGTCGGTATGTACTACCAGGCCCGGCAAGACTACCCTGCGGCGTATCTCTTCTTTTCCCATGCTATGCAAATACCCTGCCCTGTGGCAGACCTCCTCTTTGTGGAACGAGAGATCTACAGCTTCTATCTGCCGCTTGAGTTCGCAGTCGCCTGCTTTTACGTTGGCAGACATAAAGAGGCTGTGGACACCTGCAATGAGCTGCTCGCCGACCCGCTGCTGACCGAAAAACAGCGCAGCCAGGTGATATCCAATCGGCAGTTCAGCCTGGACGCATTGTTACCCTAAACAGATCGCACTTGGAAAGCCTCCGCCCACCGGTACGCCGTCGTCGCCGCCCTGCGGAATCTCGTAAGACCGAAACTCAACCAGCCAGTTCAGCGCAATGCGACAGAACGCCTCTCCGCGTCGTATTTTGCGCGCAACATCACACAGGCCAGCTTGGTTCAGCAGATGAAACTAGAGCAAGCCGGGTTCCTGGGAATGGGTCTAAGATTGGCATTTTGTGGGAAGTCAAACGATCGTGCCGACCTCAGAGCATAGCCCTTCGGGGGACCGTGGGAAAGCTCCAGCGTTACCGCCTGCCGTGAGGACGACGTTCCTCGCGGAGGTGCTTCGCTCCCTGCGTATCGGGGGCCCGCTTGCTTTGGGTGAACTTGGATGGATGTCCACCTACATCGTGGACGCCCTGATGATTGGGCGTCTGCCGCACTCGGCGTTGTCGATCTCCGCCTCCTCCCTAGGGAACACGATCTACTACGCCATTGCATTCTTTGCCATTTACCTGCTGAATGGGCTGGAAACCTTTGTGGCGCAGGCCGCCGGCCAGGGCAACCGTACCGAATCAGTGCGGATGCTGATGCAGTCCATGTGGATCGTGCTGGTGGGCACGCCAGTCGTGATGGGGGCGACGCTGGGCCTGGCAGCGTTGCTGCCGCGCTTTGGCACCTCGCCGGAGTTGCACGCAGAGACGCTGCGCTACCTCCATGCGCTGATCTGGTCCACTGCGCCGCTGATGCTGTACATGGCGCTGCGTCGATTCTTGCAGAGCATCAACCGGGTATTGCTGATATCGGCCTCGCTGATCACTTCGGGCCTGGTGAACTGGTTGTTTGACTGGCTGCTGCTTTACGGCCACGGCCACCTGCCCGCGCTGGGCATTGCCGGGTCGGGCTGGGCCACGGTGGTGGTGCGGTTCTGGATGCTGCTGCTGGTCGCGCCGGGTGCGGTGCTCGCCTTCCGTGAACTACAGGTGTGGCCTACGCTTAGGATGCTGCTGCCGGACCCGGTGCGGCTGCGGGCGCTGCTGCACATTGGCTGGCCATCAGGCCTGCAGTTTTCGCTGGAACTGGGCACTTCAACATATATGTCCATTCTGTGCGCGAGGCTGGGCACCACCATGTTGGCGGCGCACCAGGTGACGCTGGATCTTAACGCCTTCGCCTACATGGTGCCTACAGGCCTGTCGTACGCAGCAATGATTCGCGTGGGACAGGCCGCAGGCCGTAACGATCTCTTCGGTGTGCGCCGCAGTGCCGCCGCACCACTGCTGGTTGCGCTCACCTACGGTGCGACCGCTGCCCTCCTCTTCCTCACGCTCTCGCACCGGTTGGCCGGGCTCTACACCAACGATCCGCTGGTTGTGGCACAGGCTACGCAATTGCTGCGCCTGTGTGCCGTGCTCATCCTGGGTGACGCAACCTTCGTCGTCTTCGAGTCGGCGCTCACCGGCCTGGGCGATACGCGCAGTCCGTTGGTGGTCAGTATCGCGAGCTACTGGATACTGGGCATGCCTGCGGCATACCTGTTCGCGTTCCCGTTGGGGCATGGCGTATACGGCCTGTGGATGGGCCGGGCAATGTCCTCTGCCCTTACCGCCCTTGCCATGGCCGCGTGGTGGTATCACCGCATGCGCGTGCAGGCCAGCGGCCGCAGCACCACCAAACTCAACCTGCTTTCTCCCATCCAGGCCCGTTCCTAGCGGCCATGTCCCTGTAACGCTGTTTCACATTGAGAGGCCACCCATGAAGCTCAATCTCCGCAATGTTTTCCTCGACAACCTTCCGTTTACCAGCCCCCTCCAGCGTCTCGCTCTGCCGCTTGCCGCCATCAGCGTGCTGGCCATCAGCGCACCCGCGCAGTCCACCCTTGGCAGCATCTCCGGCGCGGTGCAGGACAGCAGCGGCGCCCGTGTACCGAATGCAACCATCAAGCTCCATCGCACGGACAACAACACCGATCGCACCCTCTCGGCGGACGATACCGGCCAGTACAGCACCCTCAACCTGGAGCCGGGCACCTATGACATCACAGTGACCCGCGAGGGCCTGGGCAGCACCACGGCTACCGGCATCGTGTTGCAGGCGCGCCAGCAACTGCGCTATGACGTCACGCTGAACGTGCAGGCCACGCAGAGTGTGACCGTGAGCGCAGAAGATGCGGGCGTCATCGATCTGGACAACGCGCAGATTTCCGCCGTGCTGACGCCGCAGGCCGTGCTGGACCTGCCCGCCAACTATCGCGGCGCCGGATCGACCTCGCCCCTGAGCGTGGTGCAGGCGTTGCCCGGTGTGCAGCCCGACAGCGGCAGCTACCCGCCCGCGCCGTCCACGCACCCCGTGCCTGCCGTACGCTACTCCATCCAGGGCGGCCTGCCCTCGCAGACCGAGACGACGGTCGATGGCATCTCCGCGCAAAACCAGACCAGTAACAACGTGCAGGCCGATGCATTCCCTTCTGCCGAGTCCGTCGCCGAGATCCGCGTAGACGGCGTGAACAACAACGCAGAGTACGGCCAGCCGGGCGAGATCACCACCGTGACCAAAAGCGGCACCAACCGCGTACACGGCTCGGCCTACATGTACTACCAGAACAGCGCGCTGGACGCGACCCCCTATGGCTCCGACGCGAGCACGAAGCCCTACAAGGATGCCAAGGATTTTGGCGGCAGCATCGGCCTGCCCATCCGCATTCCGCACCTGTATGACGGCCGCAACAAGAGCTTCCTCTTCGGCGCGTACGAGGGCCTGCGCTACCCGCAGACCACGACCATCCAGGACATTGTGCCCACGGTGCGCATGAAGCAGGGCGACTTCTCGCAGGAGGACGCCCAACCGTTGCGCAACCCGTTCACGGGCGGGTTCTACGCCAACAATCGCGTGCCCATCAATGCAGCCTCGGCAAAGTTTCTGCAGTTCTACCCTGATCCCAACATCGACGCAAACCTGTCCACAGCCGCGGCCAACGCGGATCGGGGCTACAACTACCTGAGTTCGCGCCGCAACGACATCCGCTCGAATCAGTTCGATGTACGTGGCGACCAGGTCATCTCGTCCAAGGCATCCGCCTCGGCCCGGTACTCGTACAAGAACAACGACCAGAGCCAGTATGTCGACCTCACGCTGCCCAACAGCACGGCGTTTGCGCGCTACCGCATCCTGGCCAGCAACTTCAACTACGCCATCACGCAGCGGCTAGCCAACGAATTCAAGTTCGGCTTCACGCTGGAGGACGATGGCAACAGCAATCCCTTCGACGGCCCGGGCTTTACCGCCAGCACCGGCCTGCAGGGCCTGTCCACACCCGCGTTTTTCAACGGTATTCCGCACCTGCAGTTCAATGCGGGTGCCGCGACGCCAACGTCTATCGGTTCTCGGCTGAGCTTCGATGAACGCTCACGCGTCTTCCAGTACATTGATAATCTGACCTACGCCCGCGGCAGTCATACGCTGCGCTTTGGCGTGGATATCCGCCATCTGCAGGCGTTCACAGAAGCAGGCGGATCCACACCCTCGATCAATTACGGCACCTTCAACTTCGACGCGAACCACTCCGCGACCAACGACCAGTTCGCCGACTTCCTTGTGGGCGTGCCGTACATCAGCCAGCCCAACACCATCCGCTCTGACAACAATGCCAGCACCAACAGCTATGCCTTTTACGCGCAGGACAGCTGGAAAGCAACGCAGAACCTTACCCTGAACTATGGCCTGCGCTACGAGTTGCACCCGGCGCTTGCTTCGGTCAATGGGCTGGCGGGTAACTTCGATCCTTCCATCGCTCGCACAGGCCGGCTGATCTACCCGGCGGGGTACGCGAGTTCACTGGATGTGCAGGAGCTTGCCAATGTGAACGCCTGCCCCACGGCGGGCATCACCAATCCGTACGCGACCGGGCAGCCTGCGTTTCCTGGCGTGGGATGCACGCCCATTGTCACCAACGTGCAGGCGGGGCTGCCCGCTGGCCTGCGTAAGACACCCATCCTGCGATTCATGCCGCGCTTCGGCTTTGCGTACCAGCCCTTCGGCGACGGCAAGACCGTGATCCGTGGCGGTGCCAGCTACTACAACATCACCACCACGGGTGCACTGTTCTACGCGATCGCGCAGACCTTGCAGCAGAACTACCAGTACATCACCAACGGCTATTCAAACCCGGACACCAATGGCGGTGTCTTTGCTGCGCCGACGTTCTCGTTTCCGAACACGACGGCAAGCAACACCTTTACGCCCGCGCCAGGCAGCGCGTACTTCTATGCCGCCGTCGATACCAACTGGCACGATCCGTACTCGTTGCAGACGAACCTGTCGCTGGATCATGACTTTGGGCACAACCTGGGCGGCCGCATCTCGTACGTGGGCATGCACACGTGGCACCTGGTGTGGCAGCCGCAGTTCAACCAGCTGGCGAAGTCGAACTCGCGGCTGGCGGCAAATGCTCCGGCGACTGACTACCCGTTCCCGAACTTCTACCAGATCACGCGCCGTAGCACCGGCGCCACGGCGGACTACCGCTCGTTGCAGGGCGAGCTAACCAAGCGGCTGAGCAACGGCTTCTCCATCGACTCCGTGTACACGCTGGCGAAGAACCTTGCGGACAATCAGGGCACCAACGGCAACTACACCACCGGTTCGGGCTTTGTGGATGAACAGGGTGGCTATAACCCCACCGACAGCACCAACGCGGCGCAGGACTACGGCAACGTAGCCGGCACGCGGCGGCACCGCTCGCTGACCACGGTGATCTACGAGCTGCCGTTCGGCCGGGGCAAGATGTTGGGTAACAACCTCAACGGCATCGCGAACGCCTTTGTCGGTGGATGGCAGCTCAGCGGCATCGTGCTGTGGCAGACGGGGCCATTCCTGACGGCGGCGTTCCCGGCGGGCACCATTGATCCGGCGGGCAACGGATCGGGAACCTACGTGGGTGGAGCGAATATGCGGCCCGACCGCATCCGCAACGCCAACACCGGCCCGCGCAACCGTAACGCATGGGTGAGCAAGAGCGCCTTTGCCTGCCCCGGCAGCGGCACGGACCTGAACACCAACAGCACTTGTGATGTGGGCATCGGTTCGCTGCCGATTGGCCGCTATGGCACGGAGGGTGTCGGCGACATCCACGGGCCGAACACCACCAACTTCTCCACCGGCCTGAGCAAGTCGTTCCTGCTGGCGGAAGGCGTCAGGGTGCGTACGGAGGGTACCTTCACCAACGTGCTGAACCACACCAACCTAGCCGACCCGGACCTAAACCTGACCTCCACCAGCTTTGGCAAGATCACGCAGTCGCGTGGGTCGGACTTTGGCGGCAATCGCACAGGCCAGGTCTCATTCCGGGTGGAGTTTTAACGATCATGGCATGTGCTTTCGGAGGGGCATGGCTTCAGCCATGCCCTTCAGAAGGCAGGAGACCTGGGCTTCAGCCCCGCAGGAATAGATAGCCTCATAAGCCATCCTCAGCGGCTGAAGCCATGCCTCTCCGAACCTCCCACATGAAGTGCGACACCACCGCGGAACGGCTCGTCTGCTACCATCCATTGGTCGCATGCGAGTCGTTCAGACAGTCTTTGGTGTCTTTCACCACTTTGATCTTGCGCGCGAACTGGACCGCCGCGGTCATCTCACCACCATCTTCTCCACCTGGCCCTGGCAGCGGCTGCAGCGGGAAGGCATCCCGCACAGCAAGATCAAAACCTTCCCCTGGGTTCACACGCCTGAGTACTTACTGCGCAAAGCCGGCTTGCTGCCGCGCTTCCTGGAAGACTGGACGGGATACGCCAACGCGTTGACGTTCGATGAGTACACGCTGCGCTCCATTCCTGAGTGTGACGTGCTCGTAGGCATCTCAGGCTCCTCCCTGAAGACCGGAGCACTGGTACAGCGGCGTGGCGGCCGCTTCTTCTGCGATCGCGGATCATCACACCAGCGCTATCAGGAACAACTTGTCGCCGACGAATACCGCCGGTGGGGCGTGACCGCGCCTGCCAGCGATCCTCGCGACACGGCCCGCGAAGAAGCGATCTACGCCATGGCCGACGGCATCACCGTTCCTTCCAGCTTCGCGGCTCGCTCCTTCGTGGAGATGGGCATACTGGCAGACAAGGTACACACCATTCCTTATGGCGTGCAGCTTGGGAAGTTCCACCCGCCCGCCACGCCACCGCCGGATCCCACGGAGCGCTTCGAAGCTCTATTTGTCGGCAGCGTAGGTTTGCGCAAGGGTGTGCCATACCTGCTGGAAGCGTTTACAAAGGTGAGGCACCCGCACAAACGGCTGCGTGTGGTGGGCGCACTTTCACGCGAGATGAACGACGTGCTCCGTCGCCTGCCGCAGCAGGATATCGAGTTCCTGGGCCCGCAGCCGCAGGCACGTGTCGCGGAACTCATGGGCGAAAGCCACCTGTTGGTGTTGCCGAGCATCGAGGAAGGTCTGGCCCTCGTACAAGGCCAGGCGCTGGCGTGCGGATGCCCGGTGCTGGCCACCACGAACACCGGCGCGGAAGACCTGTTTACCGACGGCGAGGAAGGCTACATCGTCTCGATCCGCGATTCCGCGGCCCTTGCGGAGCGGATGCAGCGGGTTGCGGACGACACCTCAGTCTGGGTGAACCTGCGCTCTGCGGCGCTGAAACGTGTGAGCAGCTTGGGTGGCTGGGAAACCTATGGCGACCGCTGGATGGCTCTGCTGGAGAGCTAAGCGGCGCCACCGCCCACGAAATGCACCAGTTCGATACGGTCACCTGCCAGCAGAGCGACTTGCGGCCAGGTATCGCGCGGCACGATGTCACCATTGCGTTCCAGTGCAACCCGGTCTGCGCGGAAGCCCAGCGACGCAACCAACTCGCTAACGCTGGGTGACTCGCCTAGCCCGGCCAGCAGCTTTTCCGTGCCGTTCAACGTGATCGCAATCTCCTGCGGCATGTTGGCAGTTTACCAGCGCCATCGCGGCGGAACTGGCCTAGCGAGCCGGCGAGCTCTGCAGGTGTAGTCGCTTTGCGAGCGCCCGCTGCACCCGCAGGTGCCATGGGAATACTTCCTCGCAATCTGCAAACACCGCGCGCGAACATGCCATGAGCAGGTGTACGGCTTCCGCGTCCGCGGCGGACTCCCATTGGTCGAACAGGCGCGAATCGACCAGGTACTCAATCGCATGGCCGAGCACCTCCAAAGCGCGCCCCTGCTGCGGCGAGGTCTTCCTGCGCGACGGAGCAGGCCGGGGAGCGGGCTCGGGCACTCCCGAGAACTGTTGAAAGGGAGGAAGGGGCAGCGGAAGCGCGCAGGAGGTGGACATGTCCACACTATCGGCAGCGCTGCAGATTGCTTTATCGGTGTTGTTGCTTCAGCAGCGGCCAGAGTAACTGCATAGGACCTTTGCCGCGACCGCGGGGCTCGGCCGTACGCATCGCCGTCTCAACGTAGCGCTTCGCAGCGATCGCAGCGGCCTGCAGGCTGTCGCCGAGTACCCTCCTGCACAGGAGCGCACTTGAAAAAGCGCATCCGGTTCCGTGCGTCGCAGCAGTGTCCACGCGCGTGCCGTGCAGCACCGCTTCCACGCCGTCGGCCAGCAAAAGATCGTCGGGCTGCGGGCTGTCGCCGCCCGTAACAATCACGGCCAAGCCGCTGTACTTCGAGGCGAGCGCATGAGCCGCTTCGCGAATCTGCTCCGGAGTTGTGCAAGGGAGACCGGTGAGTACACGGAGCTCCGCCACGTTTGGCGTGACCACGTCCACCAGCGGCAGCAGCGCGTCCAGCAGGCAGTCCAAGCCGGACTCCGTGAGTAGCGCCGCGCCTGACGTGGAGCGAAGCACCGGGTCCAGCACGACAGGCGGTTTGGTTCCAGAAGCCGCCAAGCTTTGCAGATGCGCGGCCACTACCTCAACCTGCGGCCGGTCCGCCAGCATACCCACTTTCATACCTTGCGCCGACAAGTCCTGGTTCAGGCAGGCCAGCGTCGCCGCGAGTACATCTGCATCGACTGGCTGCACGTGGCGCACGCCGGTCGTCGACTGCACCGTGAGGGCCGAAACAGCCGAGATGCCAAAGCAGCCGTGCGCGGAAAAGACTGCCAGGTCTGCCGTGATCCCCGCGCCTGACGATGGATCAAACCCGGCAACACTCAATAGACACGGGCTCACAGGAGGCTGATCCATAAGCCAAGCATAGCCGCGTGGCTACACTGAACACATGGACGCACTGGACCAGTTGATTGTGGCGCTCGACTTTCCAACTCAGCAGCAAGCCTTGGAGATGGTGGACCGCCTGGAGGGTTCCGTCCGCTGGGTTAAGGTAGGACTGGAACTCTACCTGGCTGCGGGCAGGCCGGTGATCGAGGCGCTCCGTGCACGCCACCTCCAGGTTTTTCTCGATCTGAAGCTGCATGATATCCCGAACACCGTCGCTTCCGCGGTCCGCGTCTGCGGCGATAACGGAGCCAACCTGCTCACGGTGCATGCCGGTGGAGGCCCCGCGATGATCGCCGCCGCAGCGGAAGCCGCTCCCGCTTTCCTGCAGATCCTGGCCGTTACCGTACTCACCAGCATGGATTCAGCCGAGCTGCGAGCGACGGGCATTTCAGAAGCGCCTTCGCAGCAGGTGCTGCGGCTGGGTAACATGGCAGTGTCCGCCGGTGCCGCGGGGCTCATCTGCTCGCCGGAGGAGGTCTCGCTCCTGCGGTCGGCAATCGTGAGTGAACCGTTGCTCGTGGTGCCAGGAATCCGTCCGGACGGATTCGCTGCGGACGATCAGCGCCGCACCGCCACGGCAGCCGCAGCCATTCAGTCTGGGGCAGACAAGCTGGTCGTAGGCCGCCCCATCACCCGGGCCGCAGATCCCGCCGCTGCCGCAAGCGCATTGCTGGAGGAAATACGCGCAGGACAGTCAGCCGCCTGAAAGCGGCAACTAAAAACCCGGCGCAATCGCACCGGGTTTGTGAAATTGGCAGCCTGTCTACAGGCGTTCGAAGAAGTCGCAGGCTGCGCAGGAAATGTAAACCCCACCCGGCACATTGCGCTCACGATCCTTTACGCGCTTCACCACACGTGTCGGTTTGCCGCACTTCGGGCAGTCTGTACTCTTGGTGGTGTCCATCGCTTTCTTGCGATCACCGGTCTTGGCAATCTTTGCCATGGGTCGTTCCTCTCTGCGGCGTCTTCCATGCGCCTGTAAGGTCTTGATTCGCGGGTAGGCCGGAGACGGTTTGCGAGCAGCACGGGGAGGCCGCGAGCTCTATCGCGCAACGCCTTTCAGTTTACAACAACGGCGGTCGCCGGCCGTGCGTCGACTACTCAGTGTGCAAAAGGGACGGCGAGGTCAGCGACGCAAGAGATGAACTCTTCCCGGCTGGGCTCGGAGTCTTTTGCGGCTGAGCCTTCTGCTCGTCTGATCGCTCTGCGGGTGTCTTCAACGAAGGTGCAGCGGGCTTCTGGCCTTCGTCGTCCTTTCCGGACCTCGCATCACCAAGCGCAATCTGGTGCACCAGCGATGGATCGCGGTACCCGGCGAGCTCGTCGCGGTCGTAAACTTGCACGGCCTTGCCAAGGGCAGCGACCTTCATCAGGATGACCCGGTCGCCACGGAATCGAACGAAGCGGATAGTCTGCGGCGAGTGGCCGTAGATCCACTCCTCAAAGACCTCGCCTGTCGCGCCGTCCGTTGCACGTTCGCGCAGCTTGCTCTCGGGTTGACCCAGGCTGGCGAGCACCATGCGACGATTCATACCGACTATGATGTCGTGCTCGTTAATTGCCTTCTTGATTGGGTCCGGCAGCGTATCCGCGTACGCTTCCTCAGCGTTCTTCAAGCCGAAGTCAAGCAGCGGCTCCAGCAAAGCCTTAAGTTCGGCAGCGGAGACCCGCGGCGTTTGCCCTTCAAACAGCAGCGTGATGCGTGTGCCGGTCGGAGACTCGCCCACCTGTCCGTCGCCTGCAAGAGGAGCGCCGTTGATCGAGATGTGGCGCAGGAAGCGGTGCGGCAGATACGGCCCGCCGTTCACGTCCACCTGGATACGATCTGCAAGCACGTTAATGTCGGTGACCATTACGCGGTCACCCGCTCCCGCAGCCGTGCCGTCTTTATACATGCGCCGCTTCAGCATCTCGCTGTCCACGGTCAGCCGCCCGTTGGCGTGCATCGTCAGACCGGGCGCGCCCAGCGGCAGTGTGCGGTGAGCATAGCCCTGCTCCATGAGCATGGCTCGCACCAGTTCGCGCCTGCCGGACAGATCCATCGCGTCGTGGGTATACTCCACGCGCGTCGGCTTGAAACCCTGCAGAGGGTCGCCAAACGCCGTGTCTGCACCCACCACGAAGACATCGCGCTGCGGCGTAGGCTTGTTCACCTGTGCGGCCAAACTCAACACGAGCCCGAGCGCACCGAACACACACAGCGAATTGGATCGCAAAGAAGCCATGGGTGGGGTCTCCCAATGCCTGAAATGTAGACCCTAGAGACTGCCCGTTGCAAGTGGCTACAGGCGGCGCTTTGCGTCAGACGCAAGGGGATCGTTCACCTTTCGTCTCCTGGCGGCTGTGCAGGCCGAATGGCCGGCTGCGCTCCAATCTGCACCAGCGGAGCAGGCGCGGCAAGCTGCGCCTCCCGCAGATGTTCCGCAGGTGGTGGAACATCCATTGGATAGCCGCCCGGTATGGCCGGTTGATAGGTGTAGTGCCAGGCATAGTCACGGGTGACGCGCTGAAGAATCAGGAGCGCAAGCAGCAGGAGCACTACTGCAAAGGCTGACGTCTCCGGACCATACAGCCCGCCGGTAAGCCAGACCGCACCGGTCAACTGCCCTTCTACAACTCCTGATGTCGACGGCGCATACGGCGACTGCATGCCGAACAGCAGTTGCTGGCTCAGCATAAAGCCGATCTGAAGTCCCAGAGGCAGCCACATGGCCCGCGTTCGGAGAAACGCTACAACCGGCAAGCAGAGCGCCAGTGCAGCATACAAGACGTGCATGCCCTGTCCGGAGTTCCCCAGAACAACCAGGCACGCTCCCATTAACAGCGAGGCCAGCACGGTCCAACCCTGACCCAGGGTGCGGACAAGCAGTCGCACCGGCAAGCCTGACAGAATGAGCTGCATCGCAAGCCCGAACACACCCAGCGCGCAAGCGCTTACACATGTCTGCTGCACAGCTCCACTGTTCCAATGGAACTGCAGATGCAGGTTTCCGGTCAGGATCGCAGGCAACAGGAGCGACAACGCCAAACCCCAACCGAGGGCCGCGCCAACACCGAACTCTCTGCCCAACCCCGGTCGCCGGACGAGGCCAATGCTGCTGAGCGGACGCAAATCTGGAATGGCAAGCATTGCCATGAGGTAGAAGCCGGCGAGCAGCATGGCTGCGGTCGCGGTGAGCCGCAGAACGTCATACCAAACACCGGCACCCAGGGTGGCTGCAAGACGACCGCCAGCAAGTGACACAACCACCCAGCAACACGACAGCACGAACAAGAGCCCAGGTTTGACCGCCGGTTGGGTCGGTACGCCTGAAGTCATTCGCTTGCTTCTCCTGAGGTTCGCAGACGCACCGCTTATGCAGCCGTAAAGAAAGGAGCTAGGTTCCGAAGCTTGCGGTACCGCGTCTCCAGCAGACTATCGATAGATTGCTGTCTGAGCGCGTCAAGGTGGCGTCGCAGCGCAGCACCCAGATTCGTGAGCGCACCCTCAGAGTTGAGCTGATCGCCGCCTTCTGGTTCCGGTACAACTTCGTCCACGCAACCCAATCGAGATACATCCGGCGCGGTGTACTTCAGCGCCTCGGCTGCTTGCTGACGCTTGCTCGCGTCCTTCCACATAATCGACGCACAGCCTTCCGGCGAGATCACAGAGTAGATCGCATTTTCCAGCATTAGCACACGGTCTGCCACTGCCAGCGCCAGCGCCCCACCAGACCCACCCTCACCCGTGATCGCGGTGATCGTAGGCACGCGCAGCCTGGACATTTCCAACAGGTTGCGGGCGATCGCTTCACCCTGACCGCGCTCCTCTGCGCCTAGACCGGGGTAAGCGCCTGCGAGGTCAAGGAAGCTAAAGACCGGGCGGCTGAACTTCTCCGCGATGCGCATGGCGCGAAGCGCCTTGCGATACCCTTCCGGCTCTGGAGAACCGAAACGGTAGTGCATCCGCTCCTTGGTGGTGCGGCCCTTCCGATTACAGACAACCAGCACTTCCATCTCACCAAAACGAGCCATCGCGGTGAACATCGCTGGATCGTCACCGAAGCCGCGATCGCCGTGAATCTCGCTTAGTTGAGTGAAGATGCCGTCAATAAAGTCCATGGGGTGGAGCCGCTGCGGGTCACGGGCGACCTCTGTCTTGCGCCACGCTTCCGGAACGGCTGCTGGTACGGGCTTTGCTTCTGTCTCTGCCATTGCAACCTGAACCCGATTATACGTTCCGGCAGCGCACAGCAGCCCCGCAGCTACACCGCCACGTACCGGCGGCGCACAACACCCACCACGGTCACGGCACCCGTCCCAAGCAGCAGGAGGCTCGACGGTTCTGGCGTGGCCGCCTGAATGGTCGCAATCTGCACCAGGCCGCTTTGTGCCTCGGTCAGGGTGTTCCCGGCGATGCTCACGGACTCATGCGAATTAAAGCCGGCATCGCAGCCGTAGGTCTGCAGGCAAAGATAGGTACCCGTGGAGCTGTTCTGAATGAACAGGCCGGACTGGGCCACGTCGTAGTCGAAATAAAGACCATCCTCCGTCGCGAAGAGTGCATAGCCGTAAATGCCGGCATTGTCAGAGTTCGCATAGGTCAGTGTGTCTGTCAGGTTTCCCGCTGTCACCAGCAGGTTGAAGTCGAGTACGTTGTCGAACGAGAGAATGCCTTCGTTGGTGTCTGTTATCAGCATTCCATTTACCTGGAAGCTGGTGAGCTGGGTCGAGAAATTGTAGAAGTAGGTATCGGCGTGTGCTGAGGTCACCAGGAAAGAAGAAGCAAGCAGTACTGCAGCACGGATAAGGCGGTGGAACAGCATGATAGGAGGCCCTTGAGAGAAGATGCCTAAGGGGAACAGCTGTACTTTTCCGGGTCAATTTGTAACTTCAAGCCAGGAACTCGAGTCATTCCATTTTTGGAGATGGCCGATAAGTACTGGTTAGAAATGCCTAATCTCACTAATTGATCACCTTCACGCCACCTACTCCCACCAAGTCCTCCACGCGATCGATGAACAGGCGGTCTGCGGAAACCGAGAAGCCGTGTGGCTCCAGCACCGCGCAGAACTCGCCCGGTTCCTCCAGATCAAGCAGCAGCTTGCCCGGACCGGGTGCCGCCGAAAAGATGCGCAGCAGTTTGTCCAGCAGCGCGGCATCAGGATTGTGCAGCGGCACCTTGATGCGCAGCGCTTCCGGCAGCCTGATGCGGACGTCCTCGAGTGCCGTGATCGACGTCACCGAGAGCTTTGGCGCGGAATCTTCTTCCCCGCGCAATGATCCGCGCACCAGGACTGGCACATCGATTTTCAGGGTTTCCTGCAGCTTCTCGTAATCCTTGGGGAAGGCGATCAGCTCGATCTTGCCCGCGGTGTCCTCCAGGCAGGCAGAGGCGTACATTTCGCCGCTCCGCTTCGACTTGGCGATCTTCAGGCCGGTGATGACGCCCGCGACCTGAATCTCGTTCTGTGGTTCGCGCTGTCCACGCTGAAACACGGCGGGTTCCGGCTTCATCTCGCACGCCGTAGCGGTATCCACCACCTTCAGGTTGCGCAGCTTCTCGCGGTACTTGTCCATCGGGTGCCCGGAGACGAAGAACCCGAGGACCTCTTTCTCGTTCTGCAGGCGCGTGTGCTCGTCCCACTCGGCTGTCTTCGGCAGATCATCTGCAACCACCGCGGCGCCACCTCCTACCGGGCCCGCGTCAAAAAGGCCGAACAGGCCGCTCTGCCCGCTGGCGGCATCACGTTGTGACTTTTGCGCGCGCTCCATCGCGGAATCCACCGCCGCAAACACACGGGAACGCGAGCCGAAGGTGTCCATGGCACCCGCCTTGATGAGCGACTCCAGCACCCGCTTGTTGAGCAGGCGGAGTTCGACAGACTCGCAGAAATCCCACAGGGAAGCGAAGCCCGGCTTGCCTTCGTCGAGCAGTTTGCGACGCGTTGCCGCGATGGTTTCGATGGCGTTGCCGCCAACGTTCTTAATGGCTGCCAGGCCAAAACGTATGCCGCCACTGCTGGGTGTAAAGTTCGCGTCCGACACCTGCACATCGGGCGGCAGAACGGTAATGCCCATCTCGCGGCACTCGCCGATGTACTTGACGACGTTTTCCGGCTTGCTGGTTTCGCTGGTCAGCAATGCTGCCATGAACTCGACCGGGTAATGCGTCTTGAGCCAGGCCGTGTGGTACGCCAGCAGCGCGTAGGCCGAGGAGTGGGACTTGTTGAAGCCGTAGCCAGCAAACTGCAGGATCAGATCGAAAAGTTGACCGGCCTTGTCTTTGGGATGCTTGTTCTTGGCCGCGCCCGCCATGAACAACTCGCGCTGTTCGGCCATGGCGGCGGGATCTTTCTTGCCCATGGCGCGCCGCAAAAGATCGGCGCCTCCGAGCGAGTAGCCGGCGATGACCGACGAAATCTGCATCACCTGCTCCTGGTACACGATGACGCCGAGCGTCTCCTTCAGCAGGTCTTCGAGATCAGGTAAGAGGTACTCCACCGCGCGACGACCCCACTTGCGCTCAATGAAATCGTCAATCATGCCACCCTGAATCGGGCCGGGCCGGTAGAGCGCGTTGAGCGCGGTCAGGTCCTCCACAGACGTGGGCTTGTAACGTCGCAGCACATCGCGCATGCCGCCCGATTCGAACTGAAAGACACCCGAAGTCAACGCCCGGTGGAACACCTTTTCGTACGTCACCTGGTCGTCCAGATCAATGGTCGCAAGGTCGACATGCACGCCCTGGTGTTGCTTGATCAGCTTCAGGCAGTCATCGATGACGGTGAGCGTGGTCAGACCCAGAAAGTCCATCTTGAGCAGGCCCATCTTCTCAACGGCCTTCATGTCGTAGGCGGTGACAAGATCGTCTGTCTTGGTCAGCGTGACGGGCACCAGCTCCGTGAGCGGCTGCGGCGCGATGACAACACCAGCGGCGTGCACACCCGCGCCACGCACCAGCCCCTCCAGCTTCATGGCCGCGTCAATCACCTCTCGAATCTGCGGGTTGCCGTCGTACGCGGCAGCCAGTGGCGGTGAGTCCTTCAGCGCCTGATCGATAGTGATGCCGATTGTGCCCGGAATCATCTTGGCGATGCGATCGACTTCGCCATACGGCATCTCCAGTGCGCGGCCCACGTCCTTGATGGCGGCTTTGGCAGCCATGGTGTTGAACGTGATGATCTGCGCCACCTGGTCCGCGCCGTACTTGCGCTTGACGTACTCAATGACCTCGCCGCGCCTATTCATGCAGAAATCAATATCGATATCCGGCATGCTGACACGCTCAGGATTCAGAAAGCGCTCGAACAGCAGCTCGTTCTGCAGCGGATCGATGTCCGTGATCTCCATTACGTACGCGACCAGCGATCCGGCGGCGGATCCACGGCCCGGGCCGACAGGGATGTCCAACCGCTTTGCCTCGCGGATGAAGTCCCACACAATCATGAAGTAGCCGGGGAACTTCATGGCCTTGATGCAATCGATCTCGCGCTGCAGCCGTGCTTCATAGTCCGCGATTTCGTACCGCAGCAGGCCACGCGATCGCAGGTGCGTCACCGCCGTGTCGAGCCGCTTACGCAGGCCCTCACGGCAAACACTTTCGAAGTAGTCGTCGAGCGACATGCCTTCCGGCACGGGGAACGCGGGGAACGGATCCTTCACCTTCGACAGCTTTACGTTGCAGCGGTCAATGAACTGCATGGTCCGCGTGCAGACTTCCTCGTGTCCGGCAAAGGTGCGGTGCATCTCCTCTGCCGACTTGATGTAGAACTCCTGCGTGTCGAACTTGAAGTGCTTGGGGTCGTTGATGGAGGCTGCCGTCTGCACGCACAGCAGGATTTCGTGCGCGCGACTGTCATCGCCGGCGATGTAGTGTGCGTCGTTGGTTGCGATCAGCGGGATGTCGAGATCCTGCTCCAGCTTGAACAAGGCATCGCACACGCCGCGGTCCGGCTCCAGCCCGTGGTCCTGTATTTCGAGGAAGAAGTTGCCCTTGCCAAACATCTCCTGGAAGTGGCCGGCGGAGCGCTTGGCCTCTTCGTACTTGCCGCCCATCAGGTGCTGGTTCAGCTCGCCTGCCAGGCAGCCGGAAAAGCCGATCAGGCCTGCAGTATGCTTCGCCAGAAACTCCTTGCTCACGCGCGGCTTGCGATAGAACCCATGGACCGCTGCCTCGCTCGTCAAACGGACAAGGTTGCGGTAGCCCTCATCACTTTCAGCAAGCACCAGGAAATGGTTGTAGCCGCCACTCATCTCGCGGTGGTCGTCCGTCTGCGATAGGTACAGTTCGCAGCCGATGATCGGCTTGATGCCCTTCTTGCTCATCGCGTCGGCAAAATGGACGGCACCGTAGATGTTGCCGTGGTCCGTCATGGCGGCGGCGGTCTGCCCCAGCTTGCTCAGGTGGGCCGCCAGCTTGTCCACGTCGCAGGCGCCGTCCAGCAGGCTGTAATCCGTGTGGAGATGCAGGTGAGTGAAGTCAGCGGCCATGCTTGGATTCTAGGCCGCTGCCCGTGTGCTATGAAGTCCTCTCGGAACGGTGCCGTGAGGAAAACGCGGTCAAAACACAGTGCGTTCTAGCCATCTGGCAAGTGGCCAAAAGCCCTGCTTCCCGATCCGGAAGTCTTCGTTTGGGTGCTTGCGATTGAGCGTTGCAACAAGATGCCCCGACCGTTAGCGTTGGTGTTATTCGCGACGTGAAGAGCAGACGAACAGTGAGCGTGGCAACGCAGGACGAGACAGCTTCGGCACCATCCCACCCGGCCGGGACCATCCCCTTGACGCGAACCCTGGCAGCTTTCTGGCTTCGCCGGACGTTGATCGGGCGAACGGCAGCAGCCGGGCTGGCGGGCGGAGTTCTGCTCGGCTTTGTTCTGCCCAGCAAGTACACTTCAAGCGCGTCGCTCATGCCGCCGGACGCCAGCACGCTGTCACAACCTTCCGCTCTCAGCCAGCTTGCCGGGCCGACCCTTTCACTGGGCAGCAGCCTGACCAGCCAGCGAACGCCGGGCTCCACCGTGATCGGCATCATGGGCAGCCGCTCTGAGCAGGATGCGCTGATCGACACCTTTCATCTGCAGCCGCACTACGACACACCTCTGCGCCAGGCCACACGGGAACGCCTGTTTGAGAACAGCACGTTCGAGGAAGACAAGAAGTCCGGCATCGTGACCATCACGGTCACGGATCGCGACCGGCAAACAGCGCGAGACCTGGCGCAGGGCTATGTGGACGAACTAAACACCCTGTTGAACAAGGTGAACACCTCCGCTGCGCAGAGGGAGCATGAGTTCCTCGAAACTCGCCTGAAAACCATCAAGGCGCAGCTCGACGAATCCAGCCAGGCCCTGAGCACCTTCTCCAGCCGCCACGAGACGCTAAACCCGGTGAGCCAGGGTGCGGCGCTCATCCAGGCGCAGACCTTGCTGCAGAACCAGGTGGGCATGGCGGATTCCGAACTCTCCGCGCTCCGAGCCTCCTACAGCGACGGCAACGCACGCGTCAGAGCGGCGGAAGCTCGCGTCAACTCGCTGCATGCGCGGCTCGCCGGCATGAGCAGAGGGCCTGCTCAAGGTGATGAAGAAGGCGGCAGCGGCACGCCATCACTTCGCCAGTTACCGGGACTTACTGTGACCTACGCCGACCTTTCGCGACAGATTGCCACGCAGCAGGCAGTCTACGAAACGCTCACCAAGCAGATGGAATTGGCCAAGGTACAGGAAGCGAAGGAACTGCCGTCTGCGAAGGAACTCGATTCTCCGGTCCTTGCTGAAAAGCGCTCCTCGCCGCATCGCAGCCTGCTGGCGATTGGTGGTCTGCTGCTGGGCCTGCTGGGCGGCTGCGCCTTCGTCGCAGTCACCACGTTGTGCAGGCTCGCGAACGAGCAGTACGGGCTCTCGATCTACTTTGCGCATCTGCTGCAAACCGAGCGGCACGGAAGTGCATAGGTGCTGCGCCGCCTGTTGCGCCCGGATCTTCTGTTCCTGCTGGGCACGCTGCAGGGGCTGCTCCCGTACCTTCTGCTGGCAACGGGCGCGGCTCCGGAAGTAACGTTCTTTCAACTCAGTTACTACCCGCTGGCAATCTGGAGCATCGGGTATGTCAGCTTCTGGGTTGGTACCCGTTTGATCCCGCAGTTTTCCTCTCCGGCCGTTCCGCGCGATGTACCTGTCTCGCTCCCCGTTCTGAAAGCGGCGCTGCTAGTGCTTGTATCACTGTCTTTGCTGGAAATGGTGTTGCTGGCTAAGGTGTACGGCGGCATCCCTCTGCTCATGTTTGCAAGCGGTGCCGCGTCGGTGACGGACACCAACAGCGCCGAGGCGTCCTCTGGCTTCGGCTTAGTAGGTTTGGCCACGCTGATCCTGAGCCTGCTAGTGATGGTCATGGTTCTGCTCATCCTGAAGTCGCGGCAGACAGGCCGGCCTGCCGCAAAGTGGATCGCCTTCAGCGCGCCGGTCGCCGTTTTGCTATGCGTCTTCAATGGCAAGCGTCAAGGGCTTTTCATGTACCTGCTCATTGGCGGCACCATGCTGGCTCTGAAACCAAGCCGGACGGGAGCCGCAGCACCGTTTTCGATAAGACCGCGCAGAACAGCGCGCACACTACTGACGATAGGCGGCGCATTGTTGGTGCTGCCTCTGATTGCCGGCCTGGCTAACTTTCGTAACAACGGCCGCACCGAACAATCGGGCCTGCAGGAACTGGGTGCGTACTACCTGTTCCCGACCATGAACCTTTCGCTGCAATGCATTCAAAGCGGCGGCTTTGGCCCGTACCAGTTCAAGCCGCTCGGCGTGTTTGCATCGCTGATGCCGGCAAAGCTCAATGTACCGGGCGGCATGCTTGGCAGTGACCCGCCGCGCGTGGAGCGCACCTCGCCCAACGGCTTCTACGAGCGGCTGCAGTGGGACACCGGTCTGTGGGGCATCGTCCTGTTCCCGTTCGCCTGTGGTGCGTTTTGCCAGCTCATGTACAGCCTTGCAGCGCGACGGTACGCTGCCCTGCTCACCTATGGCTTTGCAACGTGGGCGCTCTTCTCGTCGCCCCTGTACAACCACTTTCTTAACCTGCTTTTCTTTCCGCTACCTGCCGCAATCTTCTGGACGGGATCACTGATGTACCGCGAGGTGACCTCGCTCCTCAGGCTGTCTGTAGAGCACCGGATCACTTCGGAAGCAGCTGCGATCAGACCGCTGCAAGCAATTGCTCCACGCCACGTTGAAACACATCGTGTGGTGTGAGCGTGGACGCAACCAGCCAGCCGCGAGGCGAGAAGCCGTAGAACGATCCAGGGTGCAGCGCAACACCGCGCTCCTGCAGTAGATGCACGGCGAAGTCAACATCTGCATCGTTCGCTGGAACGCGCAGAACAACAGTCCAGCCACCCTCCACCTGCAGCCTGCTCACAGAGGTGCCTCCCAGCGCGGAGTCGAGCCATAGCAGGTTCTCTCGCACACGCTGCAGCACCTGCGCGTGTATGCCGTCGCACTGTGCGAGCCATACGGGCAGCGCAAGCTGCGGTGGAGTGCCAACGGAGAGGAACGTATCTGCGATGATCTCAAGCCGGTGCATGACGTCGGCTACAACTTCCGCATCACCGCACACCGCGGTCCACGCCACTTTCATCTGCGGCATGCAGAGCAGCTTGCTCAGTCCGCCCAGCACAAAGGTGAGCACCCTGCTCGCACTTTGCCGCGCCGCCCATGTCTCTGAAGCGAAGCTGCGGACTGACCCCGGCTGCGCGGGATAGTCGAGAAACACCTCGTCCACAATGAGTGGCAGACCTTGCAGTTCCGCACAGTGGAGCAAAGCTTCGCGATCGTTCTCATCGCAGTAGTGACCGGTAGGATTGTTCGGATGGATGGTAATGATCGCCCGAGTCCTCGGCGTCACCGCCGCCATCAGAACCGCCGGATCGATCTGCCAGCCATCGTGGTACACCAGCGGATACGGGATGAGTTCCACGTCGTGCAATCGCGCCAGCAGATCAAAGAGCGGATAGCTCGGGGAAGGTACCAGCACGGCATCACCCGGCTCACAGAATAGCCGGAACAGGTAGCTGTACGCCTCGCTTGTGCTTGCGGTGAGCAGCAGATGCTGCGGGTCCACCACAGCGCCGTAGCGGCTCCGGTACATGCCGGCGACTGCTTCGCGAGTGGACAGCATGCCAAGCGCATCCGGCTCATACTGCAGCGCTCGCGTGTCTCGTAGTGGTTCAAGTAGAGCATCTTCAAATGCGAAACCGGCGCGCGTTGGATTGGAGAGGGTCAGGTCCAGGAGACCGCCTCGCCGCCGCGCTTCTGCCAGCGCCTGCCCATAGGCAGAACCTTCCCGGTCGAACTCGGCGCGCGCAGCAAATCGCATGGCACCATGCTACCGGTGTGCAACATGAACGTCCGCACACGACGCTTTGCCATAAGCAGCCTGGCTGCCGGATACAATCTCGGCATGTCCACCATCCAGGCTGTCCTGTTTGACTTTGGCAAGGTGCTCAGCCTGTCTCCCAACCCGGCGGCGTGGAGCAGGATGCAGAAGATCAGCGGCTTATCAGAAGACGCACTGACCGCAAGCTACTGGGCGATACGTGACGACTACGACGCCGGGTTGTTCAACGGCGACACCTACTGGGACCGCGTGACAGGGCGCAAGTTGTCATCGGAAGAACGGCGCATGTTGAAAGCAGCAGACGTCGATCTGTGGACGGACATGAACCAGCCCATGCTCGCATGGGTGGGCGAACTGCACCGCCGCGGCATCCGCACAGGCATTCTCTCGAACATGCCGGACGCCATGGCCGAGGGTATCTGCGAGCGCTTCGACTGGATTGCAAACTTCCATCACACGGTGTGGTCGCACGCGCTCAAACTCCGCAAGCCTCAGCCGGAAATCTATGCCGCAGCCATTGCAGGTCTGCAGGTGCCCGCGGAGACCATCCTGTTCCTCGACGACAAGGAAGAGAACACCGCGGCAGCGGAAGCCGCAGGCATGCAGGCCATCACGTACCAGGACCACGATGAGTTTGTGAGCGAGATGAACGCGCGGGGTCACGGATCTCTGCTGTTCAGAGACGCCGAAGCACTGCTATCGTGAGGAACACAACAGCAAGATATCGTCAGTCCCGGCAAGCGCAGCAGAGCACCTGAGCTGTTTTCCGTGTACCCGTCGCAGAATGGGACACTCCCCTTCACTCTTCTCCGTGGGTTAATAGATCGAGTCCGCGAACCGGACCGGATGACTCGCGCCATGCGTCGCTTTTCTGCACTTCTTGCTGCTTTTTTATTAGTCTTCGGAGCATTGCCCGTTGTTGCGCAACAGGTGACGCTTGCTGGACTGCGCGCAGAAAACCATGCGGGCGCATTCCACGGTCTGCGGCAAGATGCTGCCGGCAATCTCTACACCCTGTTCGAGGCGCAAGCCGGCATTCACCTGCAGAAGTACAACGCAGCCGGCACGCAGTTGCTTGCGGAGACGCTGCTTGGGCAGAGCGGCGACAGCGGCATCGCCCTCGATCTGGACCCCGCTGGCAACATCTACATCGCAGGTACCAGCAACTCACTCGGCAGCGTCTCCGGGACAGCCGGGACTGCCTTTCCCACTCGCGCGGGAACACGCACGAACTCGTTTGTCGCAAAGTTCTCACCGCAACTGCAGACACAGTGGATTACGTTCTGCGGAGCGGAACCACTCGCTGTCAGCTCGATCGCAGCAACCGCAAACTCCGTGCTGGTGACGGGCTCCATCTTCTCTTCCACCTTGCCGGTCACGTCGAACGGCATCCAGCAAAGTCCTGCACCAAACAGCGGCAGCAATGGCTTCGTGGAAAGCTTCGTACCCGCGAGCGGTGCGCTGCAATATGCGACCTATCTGAGCGGAGCGAATGGTGACACAACACCGGCGGCCATCACCGCGGACAGCACGGGGCGCGCCTTCATCGCCGGCACAACCACCGCGACCGGCTTTCCCACGACGGCCGCGCTGGTGCCGGTGTTCCGGTCCGTAAGCGGCTCCAACACCTCCGGCTTTGTCACCGAACTAACAGCCGCAGGCGATGGCTTTCTGTTCTCCACCTTTGTTCCAGGCAATGGTCTGACCTCGGCCGCGTACGATGCGTCCAGCGGCACGTTGCTGCTATCGGGTGACATCGCTCCTGGCCTGTTCCCTGTGACCGATGTGCAGGTGCCTATAGCACCGCTGCTGCGCTACCAAACAGCAGTGCGATTGGCTGCAGATGGCTCTACTGTGCAATCCTCCACCTTGCTGGCGCCGGGAACGAATTCCGTTGTCGCACCCGGCGCAAGCGGCAGCATGTGGACGTTCGGCTCTGTGCAGAACACGGCGGCCGTTCCTCTGTTGCCCGTGTTGCCGGTGGAGACTCTTGGCAATGCCTACGCATTGCGCGTGAACGCTGCGGGCAAGGTGGACCGGGCCGCGCGCTTCGGCGGCCTGCCGCTGGCGAACAGCGGCTACTCCAGCCTGCCCGCACAGGAGAGCGGCGTCGTCGCACTTGCAGACGGCACGGTGGCACTCAGCGGATCGGTTACACCCACCCTGAGTTCAGACCTACTCGCAACAGAGACCTACAATCTCGCGCTTGCCTCTGCGCCAAACACCGCGCTGCCATCCACGGTACGCGATGCTCTGCCCGCAAGCGACTGCACAGGCAGTGCCTGCAGCGGCAGCGCCGCGCTGCTGGCCAGACTGCTGCCCGAAGCGAGCGCACCCACGCTCGCGCTTTCCGTGGACGACCAGCCCAACCTCACGCTGCGCAACCTGGGCACCGCCACGGCGACCAGCGTCCAGATCACAGCTTCCGGCTTCACCGTCAACAACGGATGCGGTCCGTCCCTGGCTCCGGCCGCGGAGTGCAGCGTGGCACTCACCGGCAACGGTCCCGGTTTGATCACGGTGCAGGCAGCCAATGCTGCGGCATTCACCACGCAGCTGGCGGCTACCGCGCGCTCCTTGCGAGCCGTTTCAGCCTTTCCGCGTGAGGTTGATTTCGGCATTGTCACTGCCACGTCCTCAAGCGCCACCCGGGTCCTGACCATCACGAACCTGGGAACGGCCACAGAAACGTTCGCATCGCAAAACAGCTCCGCGCTGCAGGCCGGCTACACGCTTTCTGAGGCAGCCAGTACGTGCACGCCTTCCGGCTCGGGCACCTCAAAGGTGCTGGCACCCGGAGGCACTTGCACCGTGACGTTGACGCTGCAGGCGTCCTCCAGCAGTGCGACTGACGGTGCCGTGAACGCGCACTGGCAGATCGGCACAGAGGACGTGCTGGTCACAGGCTACGTGCAGGCCGCGTCGACAACGGTTTCTGCAAGCACCATCGACTTCGGCAGGCAGTTTAGCGGTGGGCTGCGTAGCAGCCGCTACCTCTATCTATCGAATGCAAGCGACAGAACGGTTGCGCACAACTCTGTTGCGGGGGCGACCCCAGCCTTCACAGTAAGCGATGAATGCCCGGCGACACTGCAGCCGCGCTCCATTTGCCGCATCGCACTGGATTACCAGGCCAGCACTTCGACTTCCAGCGACGCCGCCACGCTCAACGTGGATGGCATGCAGGTCGCAGTGCTGGGAGAAACGCTGCCCCAGCCATCCGCCACCGGCACCTCCGCAAATCCCAATCTTCGCCTCACATCTACCTCCGTCACGTTTACCAACGCGGTCAACGTGACGCAGTCCTCCAGCGAAACGCACGCAGTGACCGTGAGCAACGCAGGCACGCTGCCGTTGGCGCTTTCACTCGCAACGTCCGGAGACTTCGCATTCTCCTCAGGCTGCCCGGCCATGCTGAACGGCGGCGCTAGCTGCACCGTGGTCCTCAGCTTTACACCCACCGCACCGGGTGTCCGGCAGGGGCTGCTCTCCGTCACCGCGGGATTCAGCTCGCCCAGCTATGTTGCACTCAGCGGGACAGGCACCGCGATCCTGCCGGCGGGTAGTGGCAATCTATCCTTCGGCGATGTGCCGCTTGGCTCGCCTGCTGTCCAGTGGCTGAAGGTGGCGCAATCGTTCGCTTTGTTAACTGTCTCGTCTTCTGACACGAACTTCGCAGTGGTGCTGGTGGAAGACACAGGCTTCGGGCATGGCCAGCCTCCGGCCTCTGCTTTTGGTAGTACGGCTTCGGGCTCGTGCACCAACTGCTATCTCGGCGTCCAATTCCTTCCGCTCGGCACCGGAGCGCACACCGGCACCGCAACCGTGTCGTCGCCCGGTTCCGGTAAGCCCACCACGCTTGCGCTCATGGGCAGT
This sequence comes from uncultured Terriglobus sp., assembly GCA_964242065.1. Lineage (GTDB taxonomy): Bacteria > Acidobacteriota > Terriglobia > Terriglobales > Acidobacteriaceae > Terriglobus. Next base: position 36,945 of record CAXTBQ010000016.1, read on the forward strand.
GGCATACCGCTCACGGGCCTGATCCTTACGCCGGTGAGCCAGGATTTTGGCACGGTGCCGGTGCACTCCTCGGCTGCCTCCACGCGCTTCATTCTTACGAACGGCACCGCCTCTGCCATTACCACCACGGCTGCTTCCACAACAGGCGACTTCAGCGTCACCACGGAAAGCACGGGAGCCGCGGCGTGCAGTGCCACGACCATCGCGCCGGGTGCCGCGTGCCTGCTGCCAATCAAGTTCACGCCGTCTGCAACCGGCGTCCGTGCCGGATCTCTCACAATTACGAGCTCGGCGGGCCAGGTCACTTCGATGCTCTCCGGCACAGGTTCGGACGATCCTGGTGTGTCCTTCACGCCGGGTGAGCTTCGCTTCGACAACGTGCCGGGCACAGAGTCTACGCAGCGGACCATCCGCGTGACCAACACCTCAACCGCAGCAATCTCACTGGGCACTCCCACCTCCAGCGATGCGCATTTCACAGCAGCAACGGCCTGCGGATCGCTGGCCCCAAGCGCTGGCTGCGACATCACCGTGACCTACTCAGCCGGCAATTTCCTGGCCAGCGGCACGGTTTCCATTCCGGTGACTTCGGCTCCCGCCGGTGCTCCAAGCACCACGACTTACGCGATCGCAGTGTCGGGCGTCTACACCTCAGATAACGCAGGCATCCAGATTGTGCCGGGGGAATACTCCACGGTGAACTTCGGGTCTGCCGCTACCGGCTCACCCGCACTCAAGCGCGTTTTGCATGTGAATAACCTTGCCACGCAGGCGCTCACCTTGAACGTGACCATGCCGCGTCAGTTCGCGCTGACAGACTCCACCTGCACTGTTTTAGCGGCAGGTGCCGGCTGCGACCTGACCGTGCAGTACACGCCGCTCACCGCAGCAGACACCACCGGAACAGTCTTTGTGCAGGGCACACCAGCCGATGGTAGTGCTGTACGGAGCGGTCTTGGCTACCTGCAGGCTTACGGCACGGGCACCGGCGCTTTCCTGGCCATCGCGGGAGACATCGCGCCCAACGGTGTCCTCAACTTCGGCCAGATTGCCTCAGGCAGCAGTGCACAGCGCACCGTGACCATCACCAACCCGGTGAGTTCACCCGCAGGCACCAGCGTTACCGTTCGGCGCGTCTCTTCCGGCTTCCCGTTCCTCTCCACGACCACGTGCGGCGCAGCGCTTGCGCCCGGCCAAAGCTGCGCAGTCACCGTCACGTACTCACCGCTTTATCAGGCGGCAATCGGCAGCAGCCAGACGGGCACGCAGGCAGACACGGGCGTCCTGCAGATTGAAAGTGACAGCAGCATCGCTCCGCAGTTTGTGGACCTGTCCGGCACCGCGACACCGGCCTTTGTATCTTCGCCCAGCAACACGGCACCCGTGGCTGCTCTCACCACGTTGCAGGGGTCGCTGACATTCACCAGCACGGCTGTCGGCACCGCTTCTGCTGCGCAAACGGTTACCGTGCAGAACACCGGCACCGCCACGCTGCACGTGCAGGGACTGGTCACATCCAACGGCTTCTCCGCCAGCAGCACCTGCGCCACCTTGGTGGCCGGTGCAAGCTGCAGCATCGTCGTGCAGTACAACCCTCAGAACAGCGCCACTGCGCTTGGTTCACTTGAGATACAAAGCGACGCAAGTGCTTCGCTGGAGTTCGTCTCTCTGCTCGGCAACGTGGTCGAATCGCAGACGCCGGTTGCATCCCTTTCCCTCACGCCACAGTCGCTGGACTTCGGCCGCGTTCTCGTTGGTGGCTCCTCAATGCTGTTAGCAACTCTTACCAACACGGGCTCCGTTCCGGTCGTCCTTGGCGCGCGATCTGTCAGTGGTGATAGCAGCTTCTCGCTCTCTGCAACGAGCACCAGCAGCAACCCATGCGGAGATGCAGGCGCAACACTCGCTGCGGGAGCGGCCTGCACCGTCTCCGTCACCTTCACCCCTGCCGCCACGGGCACGCTGCGCGGCACACTTTCCATCGCGTCCTCGGCCACGGCACAGCCACTTACGGTGGCGCTGTCGGGTGTAGGCACACAGCCGCAACTCGTCGCTTCACCCACTGCGATTGCATTCGGCGACGTGGCCGTGGGCAGCACCTCCACGCAGGCATTCACACTGGTCAACACCAGCACCACGGCGGTGGACGGTCTGCGCTTCACCGCAACCACCGGCTTCTCGATTAGCAGCACGTGCGGCATCACGACGGTCCAGGCAGGATCGTCCTGCGCGGTCAATGTCACGTATGCTCCGAGTACAGCCGGTATAACGAACGGGGTACTCACCGTGTTTAGCACGGACCCTGCGTCACCTCTCACCGTTCCACTCAGCGGCAACGGTTTGCAGGCGAGAGGCGTGGCCGTCACCAACCTGAGTGCGACACCCTCCTCTCTCGATTTCGGCAACGTGACCGTGGGCAGCAACAGCACGCTTTCGTTCACCCTCTCCAATCCGACTGCGACCACGGCGAACGGTCTGCTCTTCAACGCCAGCACAGGATTTAGCGTGTCGAGCAGTTGCGGAACGTCTCTGAACGCCTACTCCACCTGCCCCGTGGTGGTGACGTTTTCACCCACGGTGGCCGGGACCGCAACCGGCACGGTCACCGTGCAGAACTCAAGCTCGACATCTCCACTCACAGTCGCACTCACGGGCAACGGATCGAACGTGCAGGCTCAACTGAAAGCGACACCAAACGCGGTGAGCTTTGGCAGCGTTCCCGTGGGCAGCAGTTCCACGCTGCCTGTAACGCTTGCAAACACCGGCAGCACGGCCATCAACTCTATCGCGATCACCGCCAGCAGCGGCTTCGCCACAGGAGGCACCTGCACCGCGAACCTGAATGCGGGCTCCTCCTGCGACGTACTTGTCACCTACTCGCCGACCACGGCCGGTGCCGCTGCGGGCACGCTGACCATCCGCAGTTCGGACGCAGCGTCGCAACTCACCCTGGCGCTTAGCGGCACGGGAACGGTGCTACCGCCCCAGCTTGCGCTCACGCCGAACACGCTCAACTTCGGCAACGTGGCCGTGGGCAGCAGCACTACCCTGGCGACCACCCTGCTGAACACCAGCAGCACTGCCGTGACGAACATCGGGATCAGCGCTTCCACCGGCTTCACCGTGAACAGCAGTTGCGGCGCGGCGTTGGCACCCGGCTCTTCGTGTCCGATCCGTGTGACGTTCACGCCCGCCGCAGCCGGTGTGCAAACGGGCACACTCACTGTGAACAGTTCCGACAGCACTTCACCGCTGATTGCATCGCTTACAGGAGCAGGAGTCGGACCCGCATCGACAGGCGGCAGCTTTACACTCACGGTCAACGGTGCCAGTGCTGCAAGCGCAACAGTGCAGACGGGCCTGCCGACGAACTTCAGCTTGCTGGTAACGCCTGTGGGCGGATTCACAGGAACGGTCGCACTCACCTGCACGGCAGATTCGTCCGTTGCCTACGCTGCCTGCTCCCTGGTGCCGTCCTCTGTCACGCTGAACGGCTCGGCACAAAGCTCCACCGCGACGGTTTCCACGGTGTCTGCCGTCAGCCTGGCCTCAGCAGGCACCTCCGAGCCGCGCATCCGGACGCTCTGGTGTCTGACACCGGCGCTGCTGGTGTTGCTGCTGAGGCGCAAACGCCCCGCTGCATTGCTGGTGCTGCTTGCCGGCATGGTGACGCTGACGAACGGCTGCGGCAGCGGCGGTGATCCGCGGATCCGGTACGTTGCACCGGGCAGCTACACGTTCCACGTCACGGCAACATCGACCAGCGGAGCGACAGTGGCGCAGACCGTCACGCTAAGCCTGACCGTCACGCCTAGATAGGGCGCCAGGATTTTCATTTCGACCAGGGCAGGGCGGCTTCATCGCCCTGCGAAACGGACGAATCTGCTGTTGCTACTTGCCGTGGAAGAACAGCAGGTCCCTCCACTTCGCTGCGCTCCGGTCGGGATGACAAATCTAATGAGCCATGCAAAGAGGAGGCGCCGTAACGCCTCTAAACCGCGCGCGCCATGCCCATCGGCACCTGATCCACGATCTCGATGCCGAAACCCTGCAGCGCGGGCACGTGCGTGGGCCGGGTGACCAGCAGGCGAACCCGGCAGATGCCCAGGTCTGAAAGGATCTGCCCGCCGATGCCTGTTTGCCGCAGCGTCTGCTGTTGGTCAGGCGCCGCCGGCCGATGCAGCACCATGCGTGGCGGTGTGATCGTGCTGTCGATGCCGAATCCGCGGCTGCTGTTGTGCAGGTAAATCAGCGCGCCTCGCCCAGCCTCTGCAATGGCACGCAGGGCATTCTCTACACCTGAACGTGATTCCCCGCGGTCGTGCGAAAAGATGCCTCCCGCAAGGCTGTGCGTTTGGACCCGCACTAACACCGGGTCCGCGCCGCCAGAGGTTGCCACGTCTCCCATCACCAGCGCGAGGTGGCTTTCGCCTTCTTCCACGTCGCTTTCATAGGCAATCGTGCGGAACTCGCCCCACGGCGTCTGCAGCAGCGTTTCGGCGGCCCGGTGAATGTAGCGCTCATTTTGAAGGCGGTAGCGGATCAGGTCGGCCACGGTGAGCATGCTCAAGCCGTGTACGCGGCAGAACTCCACCAGGTCCGGCACGCGGGCCATGGTGCCGTCTTCATTCATGATTTCGCAGATCACGCCCGCGGGAATCATGCCGCCCATGCGCGCCAGGTCTACCGACGCTTCGGTCTGCCCCGCCCGCACCAGCACACCGCCCTTACGTGCACGCAGCGGGAATACGTGGCCGGGGCGTGCCAGATCCGCAGCCGTCCTGCCAGGGCTTACCGCTGTCAGAATGGTGTGCGCGCGATCTGCCGCGGAGATGCCGGTGGTCACGCCCTCGCGCGCCTCAATGCTCTCGGTAAACGCCGTGCCAAAGCGTGACGTGTTCTCTGCCGCCATGGGGGGCAGCCGCAGGTAGTCCGCGCGCTCTTCCGTCAGCGTGAGGCAGATCAGACCGCGGCCGAACTTTGCCATGAAGTTGATGGCTTCCGGCGTGACGTGTTCCGCGGCAAGGGTCAGGTCGCCCTCGTTTTCGCGGTCTTCATCGTCCACCACCACGACCATGCGCCCCGCAGCAAACTGGCGCAGAGCTTCCGGCACATCAACAAACGGGACAACGGGCATCGTGAGTTCCTGCTGTGTATGGATGATGAGAGGCAAGCAAAAGGTCCGCAAAAGCGGACCTCAGTCATCTGGAAAGCTGACTCGCCAACTGGCTACCAGCCAACCCGCTGCTTCTTTACAGTGTCGACTCGATCTCGAAACCCCAGGCTTCGAGCAGTGCCTCTGGAATGTACTTGGAGTTCTTATTCCGGCGAGCCCACTCCCGCAAGCGCGTGGAGCGCACATACTGGTCCGGCGTCAACTTGTACTCCTTCACCACCAACTCAAACGACGTCACTGTGGGTACCACGGGGCCAATCGGCTCGGGCTTACCCCAGTTCGGATTTCCGCGACGCTTCGCCATTGTCTCTCCTCTGCTATACGGTCACGGCTGCGGGCGAAATACCGGCAGCAAATATCTAAGTCTACCCTAGCTTCGCCCGAATTCCAAGCTCTGGCATGGCGTTCGTGGCGCACCTTCATACGACTCAACTCACGCATATATACGTTTGGAGACGTGATCACCTCTGTCACTTTCGCCAGAGCGTCGGTCTGCATCCTATGCTGAAGCATCAGCAACCCTCACCCAACCCTTCGCAAAGGCCTTCGCAAATGAGCGCTCCCAAATGCCAGGACGTGGAACAATCCACGGTCGATCCAACTGAACCGAAAGCCAGACACGCATGGGAGGTCAGCCGGCGCACTTTCCTGCAATCCGCGACGGCGCTCGGCGCAGGCCTGGGCGCCGGCGTCTCTGCACTGCCGGCGGAAGCGGAAACAGGCTCCGGAGCCGCGCGTACCAAGCAGGTGACGCTGAACATCAACGGGCAGGATCACGCGGTGATGCTCGACACGCGCACCAGTCTGCTGGACGCGCTGCGCGATCATCTGGACCTGACCGGCTCCAAGAAGGGCTGCGACCACGGCCAGTGCGGTGCCTGCACGGTGCTGGTGAACGGTCGCCGCGTCAACAGCTGCCTGCTGCTTGCTGTCTCCGCTGAGGGCGACCACATTACGACGATTGAAGGCCTGGCGCACGGAGAAGAGCTTTCGCCCGTACAGGCTGCCTTCCTGGAGCACGACGCATACCAGTGCGGCTACTGCACACCCGGGCAGATATGCTCGGCGACCGCGCTGCTGGACGAGATGAAGCAGGGCCAGGCGTCTGTCGTCTCCTTCGAGGACTGCACACAGGACGCGCCCAAGCTGACCGACCACGAAATCCGCGAGCGCATGAGCGGCAACATCTGCCGCTGTGGTGCTTACCCCAACATTGTGCAGGCAGTCCGCGCGGCTGCAAGGCAGGTGAACCTGTGAATCCATTCGCATACGAACGCGCCACCGCGCCGGACGCTGCCATCCACTCGCTTGCTGGCAACAAGAGCGCCAAGCTGCTGGGCGGCGGCACGAACCTGATCGACCTGATGAAGCAGAATGTCGAGCAGCCCACAGCGCTGATCGACATCACGCGCCTGCAAACGCTGGCGGAGATTACCCCAGCAGAAGGCGGACACCGCGTCGGCGCTCTGGTTCGCAATACGGAACTGGCCAATGCAGAGGACGTACGCAAGACCTATCCGCTGCTGTCGCAGGCCATCCTTGCGGGTGCCACCACCCAACTGCGCAACCTGGCCACCACCGGCGGCAACCTGATGCAGCGCACCCGCTGCTACTACTTCTACGACCCGGCCCTGCCTGCCTGTAACAAGCGGGCTCCGGGCTCGGGCTGCGGCGCTATCCAGGGCTTCAACCGCATCCACGCTGTGCTGGGCCAAACGGATAACGGTCCCACGGACGCGCACACATGTATCGCCACCAACCCTTCGGATATGAGCGTGGCAATGGCGGCGCTTGACGCGCACGTGGAGATCAGCGGACCCAAGGGCAAGCGCACGGTGCCGGTCCGTGAGTTCCACCGGCTCGTCGGCAAGACACCCGAACTGGATACAAACCTGCAGCACGACGAACTAATCACCGGCGTCCTCCTGCCGGCATCCGCAACGAAGTTCGCGGCGCACAGCTACTACCTCAAGGCGCGTGACCGCCAGAGCTATGCCTTCGCACTCGTCTCCGTGGCAGCGGGTCTCGAGCTGCAAGGCGACACTATCAAGTCTGCCGCGTTTGCGCTGGGTGGCGTGGCGCACAAGCCGTGGACCAGCAAGGCAGCGGAGCAGGCCCTGATCGGCAAGCCTGCAAACGAAGCTACCTTCAAAGCCGCCGCAGCAGCCACGATGCAGGGCGCGAAGGGCTACGAGCACAACGCCTTCAAGATCGAACTGGCAAAGAGCTGCATCGTCCGCGCACTCACACTGGCAACCATGGGCACGGCCCGCAGCACAGAAGGAGCAGCCGCATGATCAGCATGCAGGAAGAGAAATCGCCCGTCGGCAACGGCAAGGAACTGCCGTATCGCTACGACGGCAAGCTCAAGGTCACCGGCAAGGCGCGTTACGCCGCAGAGTTCAAAGACGAGTTCAAGGGCAAGACC
>CAXTBQ010000016.1:44558-47224 GCA_964242065.1 uncultured Terriglobus sp.
ATGCTGTACGCCTACCTTGTCACCTCCAATGTTCCCTCCGGTGAGATCGTCAGCATGGACACCACGGCTGCGGACCGCGCGTCTGGCGTGGTCAAGATCCTGACGCCGTTCAACGCGCCCAAGCTGCCCATCGTCAAGCCGCAGCCGCCTGCCACGCGCAAGTTATCGCTGTTGCAGGACCGGCTGGTGTACTACAACAACGAGCCCATCGGCGTGGTCATTGCCAAGTCGCAGGTGGAAGCCGCGCAGGCTGCGGCGCTGGTCAAGGTGCGCTACAAGCAGGCACCAGCCAAGCTGCACTTCGACAACCGCCTGTCAGAAGCGCGCGACCCCAAGAGCGCGAGCGCTCCCATCAAGCGCAAGCCCGGCGAAGCCGACGCGTCCTGGGCCAAGGCAACCACGGTCATCGAGCACACCTATACAACGCCGCTGCAGACGCACAATCCCATGGAGCCGCACGCGACCATCGCCTCCTGGGAGGGCGAAAAGCTGACCGTGTACGACGCGACGCAGTACATTAGCGGCGATAAGCAGACGCTGGCAAAGCACTTTGCGCTGCCGCTCGACAATGTCCACGTGCTGGACCCGTACGTCGGTGGAGGCTTCGGCTCCAAGGGCTCCACCTGGTCGCACGTCATTCTTTGCGCCATGGCGGCAAAGGTAGCGGGCGCACCGGTGCGTCTTGCCATGGAGCGCACGCAGATGTTCGGTCCCGTGGGCGGCCGGCCCAGGACCGTGCAGAAGATCAAGCTCGGCACCGATGCCTCCGGCAAGCTGGTCGCCATCAACCACGACGTGATCCTGCCCGCCTCCGTGATGGAGGACTTTATGGAGTCTGCGGCGCAGCAGACATCGATGCTCTACCAGTGCGACAGCATCGAGACCTCGCACAAGATGGTGGACATGAACATCGGCGTGCAGACGTTCCAGCGCGCGCCGGGCGAAAGCGTCGGCACCACCGCGCTCGAATCCGCAATGGATGAACTCGCCGAAAAGCTCAAGATGGATCCGCTGCAGCTTCGCCTGATGAATTATGCAGAGCGCGACCCGGGCATGCAGCGTGACTGGAGTTCCAAGAACCTGCGTGACGCCTACACGGACGCCGCGGAGCGCTTTGGCTGGTCCAAGCGCAACGCAACACCCGGCCAGGTGCGCGAGGGCAACAAGCACATCGGCTATGGCATGGCGACAGCCACCTACCCCGCCAACCGGTCAGCGGCCATGGCCAGCGTCAAGCTGCTGCCCGACGGCCGCATCTCCGTGGCCAGCGGCACACAGGACCTGGGCACCGGCATGTACACGATGATGGCGCAAACCATCATGCAGGAAGTGGACGTGCCGTGGGAAAAGGTCGACGTCAAGCTGGGCGACTCTTCCCTGCCGAAGGCCCCGGTCTCCGGCGGCTCGCAATCCACCGCGTCGGTCGGTCCGGCCATCAAGGATGCATGCTCCCAACTGCTGCTGAAGCTGGCGAACATGGCCATCGACGACTCGACCTCGCCCCTGTACAAATCCAGCGCGCAAGACATCGTCTTCAAGGGCGGGGCTCTCCAGAGCAAGCAGACCCCCTCCAAGTCCGAGCCGCTCACTGCCTCCATAGCACGCAACAAGGGACAGGCCGTGGAGGCCAGCGGCTCCGCCGAACCCAGCCAGGAAGCGCAAAAGGCTCTCTCCACCCATTCCTGGGGAGCGGTCTTTGCGGAGGTAGCGGTGGACGACAGCACCCACATGGTGGAAGTTCGCCGCGTGGTGGCCACCTACGACATCGGCAAGCTGCTCAACAAGAAGACCGGCATCTCGCAGCTTGAGGGCGGCATCGTCTGGGGCATCGGCACCGCGCTCACTGAGGAAACGGTACTCGACAACAACATCGGCCGCATCGTGAACAATAATCTCGCCGAGTACCACGTGCCCACGAACGCGGACACACGCACGATCGACGTGTCGGTGATCGACAAGCCAGATACCAAGTTCAACCCCCAGGGCGGGCGCGGCATCGGCGAAATCGGTATCACGGGCATCGCGGGAGCCATCGCCAACGCCATCTATAACGCAACCGGCAAGCGTGTACGTGACTTCCCCATCACGCCCGACAAGATCATGAACGCAGCCTGAGCTCCTCCCCGAGGGGTGCCCCATGTCTCGTAGAGACATGGGAAAGAAGAGTTTCGTGCAGACGCAAATCCCACGTCTCAAAAGCGAGACGTGGGGTACCCATCGTCCTCTGCGCAGGCGAAGGCTATGCGAAGATGTGAATGAGCCATGCCTCCTGCCGGATCACAAGCCGATCTCCACCAGGTGTTGCGAACAACCTTCGGCTTTCCCGCATTCCGTTCGAGCCAGCAGGCGGTCTGCGAGGCAGCAGTCGCCGGACGCGACGTTCTTCTCGTTATGCCGACCGGCGCAGGCAAGAGCCTCTGCTACCAACTTCCGGCGCTCGCACGAGGCGGCACCGCGCTGGTCATCTCGCCACTCATCGCGCTCATGGACGATCAAGCCGGCAAGCTCGAAGCACTGGGCCTCAACGTCGGGCGCATCCACTCCGGCTTCAGCCGCGAGCAGAGCCGCCAGGTGTGCCGCGATTACCTTGACGGCAAGCTGCAGTTCCTGTTCATCGCACCGGAGCGCTTCCGCGTGCCGGGCTTCGGAGCCATGCTCGCCAAGCG
>CAXTBQ010000017.1:0-1451 GCA_964242065.1 uncultured Terriglobus sp.
CGCCACCGCCACCGGCTGTGAAGCAGGTGGTGGTCAAGCAGGTTGCCGCGTTCGATCCCATGACGGCACCTACCAAGATCCCCAAGAAGATTGACATGACGCATGAAGATCCGCCGCCCCCGGCGCAGGTTGCCGGTGTCGTCGGTGGCATGGGTGCCTCTACAGGTGCTGCGGGGGGTGTTCTTGGCGGTCTGGGCCTCGGCGCGGCTCCCACACCGGTGGTCAAGGTGGAGAAGCCGAAGCCAACCGGCCCGGCCAAGATCTCCAGCGGCGTCATGGCCGGCCAGGTGCTGGTAAAGACGACCCCGGTGTACCCGGCCATCGCCAAGGCGGCGCACGTCTCCGGATCGGTCATCCTCCACGCCATCATCAGCAAGACCGGCAGCGTGGAGCAGCTCTCCGTTGTTTCCGGTCCTGAAATGCTGCGGGCCAATGCCATTGCAGCCGTGCAGACCTGGAAGTACAAGCCCTATCTTCTCAACGGCGATCCGACTGAGGTCGACACCACCATTACCGTAAACTTCTCCTTCGGCGGCTAAGTCCAAGGGGTCGCGCGTACCGCGGCCCGTCGAAGAGATTGCCATTGCCTGGCAGGGTCTGGATCACAGACCCCGCCCGACCATTTCATCGTGCGCGGTCTGCACGCTAACCCAGGAGGACTGAATCTCGTGATTCTCGCTCACGCAGCAGCTAGCTTCGCCCACGTACCTGCCACTCTCGGCATGTTTTTCCAGGAAGAGGGCGGCGCCGCCTCCTCCGGCTTCTCCGTCCTGGGCATGTTGAAGAACATGGGCTGGATCGATCTTGTCGTTGTCGGCATTCTGTTCATCATGTCCATCTGGTCGCTGGCCGTTATGATCGACCGCGCCCTGTACTTCTCGGCTGCCCGTAAGCAGTCGCGTGAATTCGCTCCCAAGGTTGCCGGTGCCCTGAAGGACGGCCGTCTGGACGAGGCCATCAAAGTTGCCGACCGCTCCAAGAAGTCGCACCTCGCGGAAGTTGTCACCGCCGGTCTGCAGGAGTTCCGCTCCTACGGTTCGGGTGGCGCCATCTCCGACGAGCAGATTGAGTCGTCCAAACGCGCTCTGGAGCGCTCGGAAGCCATCGTCCACGCCAAGCTGAAGCGCGGCCTGGGCTCGCTGGCCACCATCGGTTCTACCGCACCCTTTATCGGCCTGTTCGGGACCGTTATCGGTATTTTGCACGCCTTCCAGCAGATCGCGACCCAGAAGACCTCTGGTATCGGCGCGGTTGCCGGCGGTATTTCAGAAGCCCTGGTTACCACGGCATTCGGCCTGCTGGTCGCTATCCCGGCCGTGATGTGCTTCAACTACTTCACGAACAAGGTGGAGTCGTTCGACGTGGAAATGGACAACAGCTCGTCCGAGCTCGTCGACTACTTTATCAAGCAGTCGCAGCGCTAAAGCGTCAGTGCGGGAAGGGGCCGGTTT
>CAXTBQ010000017.1:1461-47128 GCA_964242065.1 uncultured Terriglobus sp.
AACGCTTGCGCTGGTATAATGGGTATGGGGTGGTGGGGGCGGGTGGCGCTCTTTCCCGCACTGCTAAGTAGTACGGAACGTTTCAGAGGAACGGAGTCGTCGTTATGGCGCAGGCAACTCGTGACGAAGGCAAAAAGGTAAACTCCGACATCAACGTGACGCCCATGGTGGACGTGATGCTGGTGCTCCTGATTATCTTCATGGTCGTCACCCCCATGCTGAACAACAAGGTCAACGTCGAACTGCCGCCGTCCACCGCGGCGGTCATCATGGAAGACGCCAACAAGGAAGACTCCATTGTGGTCGCGGTAACCCGCGACGGCAAGACCTTCCTGGGCGGCGATCAGGTCTCCAACGGTGACGACCTTGGACCCAAGATCAGCTCGAAACTCGAAAACAAAACGGATAAGCGCGTGTATTTCCGCGGCGACCAGCGCGCCAATTACGGCAAGGTGATGAGCGCAGTGGATGGTATCCGCTCCGCCGGCGTCAGCCAGTTGGGCATGCTGGCGGAAAAGCCGCTGATCTAAACCCGGCCGTTGCTTGGCCGCGCATAGCAAAGGAACCAGCCAGACAGGCTGAAGGGAGTTTCACCATGGGTATGGGAGGCGGAGGCGGTAGCGGCGCACGGTCAGACATCAACGTGACCCCGCTCATCGACGTTCTTCTGGTGCTGCTGATCATCTTCATGGTCATCCAGCCAAACACGGTACGCGGCCTGGACACGCTTGTGCCCCAGCCGCCCAAGAAGCAGGACCTGGACAAGCAGCCGGACACCCGGACCATCGTGGTGCAGGTGGAGCCGAACGGCAAGGCGGGTCCTTCGTACAAAATCAATGAAGATCCGGTCAACCTGTCGCAGCTTACCGAGAAGCTGACCACCATCTTCGCTGTGCGCAGTGACAAGGTCATGTTCGTGAAGGGTGACAAGGACCTGGACTTCGGCCAGGTGCTGCCGGTCATCAACGACGGTCATGCCGCGGGCGTGGATAACATCGGCATCATTACTCCGGCGGTAGAAGCCGGCAAGTAAGGCAGTAAAAACGCTCGAGGGGCGATGAGACTTTCATCGCCCTTTTTGCGTTTCTCTGGTATAGCTCTAGTACACGTTTTTCCCGGACGCCGGTGTGCGGCAAAAGGGGTTGTTTGCTGGTTTCGCTTCTCTCACTTGCATCGCTCCGGCATCACGCATTGAGACGCTCCAAGCTCGCGGCAAAAGCTATAACAGCTTGCTGTGAATCCGCTGCTCAAAGCTGGTAAGCTGTGTTCGTCTGCGGGTACAATCAGGACCACGCAAGAGGCTCTGCTTCTGCGTCTTACCGGCACTCTACTCGTATGCGGTACCTAGGAGATCTTCGCTCAATGAAAGTTAACGCACGCGTTTCCGCCACGGCCGCACTGTTGCTGTCGCTTGGGATGCTGACGGGCTGCAACCAGCTCAAGGCTCGCGATCAGCTCACCAAGGGCGTCGCGGCGTTCAAGAATGCGCAGTATGAGCAGGCTATCAACGCTTTCCAGAAGGCCATCCAGTACGACCCCAACTACCTTGACGCAAAGCTGTACCTTGCCACCGCATACTCCTACCAGGTGGTGCCGAACCTGGACACGCCGGAGAACATGAAGTACGCGAACAGCGCCATCAGTGGCTTCAAGGATTATCTCGAGAAGAAGCCGGGTGACAAGGTCTCTCTCCAGCAGCTGGCTTCGATCTACCGCAACATCAAGAAATACCCTGAAGCCAAGCAATATGAGCTGCAGGTGATCCAGGTAGACCCGAAAGACGCGGAGGCGCACTATACCATCGGCTTTGTGGACTGGGTTGAGTCTTACGACAATGCCCGCAAGGCAGTGGCTTTGGATGGGTTGACTGATGACAGCAAAGGCAATGTGAAGATGAGCAAGGGCACCTGTGCCAAGCTTAAAGAGCAGAACACGGCGCTGGTAAACGACGGGCTGGACCACCTTAACCAGGCAGTGCAGATCAACCCTGACTACTCCGACGCGTTTGCCTATTTGAGCCTTCTTTACCGTCGAAAAGCAGATGTGGATTGCGGCAACGGAGCTGCCGTGACCGAAGACGTGGCTCAGGCCGAGAAGGCTGGCCAGGCCGTGCTGGGCGCTCGCCAGAACGAAGAAAAGAAGAAGGAAGAGAAGCTGCGCGGCGGCGTCACCATGCAGTAAGCGCAACGCTCACGTACGAAAGCAAAGCCCTCCACAAGGAGGGCTTTTGTTGTTCCCGGCCCCTCAAGCCGCTTGAGACCTGGCGGATCGACTCCCCGCTTGTCATCCCGTAGCGAAGCGAAGGGATCTACATGTGTGCCGGACCATGCACGGATGTCATGCAGGACAGCAGGCTTGCTCGTGTGAGGCGCGTACGGACGCTCTGCAGGATATGTGAGTCGTGCCCAACCGGCTTACATGCAGATCCCTGCGCTTCGCTACGGGATGACAAAGCAAACTGTGGGATGGAGAGTACGAAGCGCGGCGTGGCCACAGGATAACCAAGCCTAAAGAGGCTGAATGCCGCGATGAATAGCGAGAACGAGGAGCGTAGCCGATCTACTGCGTGGAGCCAGCCTTGAAGATTTCTTCGGCGAAATAGTTCTCGACCTTGGCCTGATCGCGGAGCATTTCGAGATACGCACCCTTCAGCAGTTGCTCGCGGGTGCTGCGAAGCTGGTCACGGATGCTCTGCTGCACGGCGGGATTGCTCAGGTCACGCTGGCCTGCGGCTTCACGCGCGATCAGGCGGAGGATGGAGTAGCCTAACGGCTGCCGCGCTCCCGTGGGGACAATGGGCAGCACGGGCGTTGTCTCGCCGGCTTTGAGTTTGTTCACGGCTTCAAAGATGGTCGCGTCCTGCCTGAGCTGTGACGCTGCCACAAAGCCCATGTCGCCGCCGTTCGGGGCGGTCTGTGGGTCTTCGGAGTAGTTCGCGGCCACCGCGGCAAAGTCCGCACCGCTGTCGAGCTGCGCCTTCAGCGTGGCAATCTTCTTCTTTGCGTCGGCATCCGTGGTGGCCTTGCTCCCCTGCAGGTTACCGGGGCCGGCGGCCTGCGCGGGCTGGCTGGTCACCACAATCTGCGCCAGGTGCAGCTTGTCTTCAATCAGGTTGAAGTCGGCCTTGTGCGCGTTGAAGAAGCTGTTCACTTCCGCATCGGTCACGTTGATCTTGCTATTGATTTCCTTGTTCAAGAGCTTGTCCAGCGTGATCTGTTTGCGCAGGTCGCGGCGCACCTCGTCCAGCGAGCGGCCGCTCTCCTTCAGCACCTGGGCAAACTGCTCCTCGGTGTAGCGCGACTTCATCTCCGTGAGCTTGGCGTCCACCTCTTCGTTGGTGGCGGTCAGGTTCATCTTGGCGGCGCGCTGCTGAATGATCTCGCCATCAATGAGCGAGCGAAGAATGGTCAGGCGATCGCTCTTGGCCTGCTCGTCGGTTTCCGGCTGCGGGTCCTGCTTGCTGCGCTGCTGGTCGGCAAAGCTGTGATCCAGGTCCGTGCGGGCGATCGCCTTACCGTTGACGCTGGCTACCACGTCTGCGCCATGCGTCTGCTTGCAACCGGTGACGGCAACGCACAGCAGCGCCGCAAAGGAAACGGCCTGCCAGCGACGCCGAGGCTTGCAGAAGTGTGTCGGGATGTCTCGCGCGTTCCGTACCATGCCGTTGCTATGGTATCGCCTCAGCGGATACCGCTGCACGGCAGACGGCTCAAAAGCCTACGGTGTATCGACATGTTCAGGATGTTAGGAAAGTTGGGAGGGAGCCGCGGGCTTTAGCCCACGAAAAGCTGCTCAGACCTTATGTTCGCGTGAAAACGGGATTTCAAAGGCCCAGCTTCAGCGGGCTAAGCGAATAAGTCGATACACCCTAGTGAACGCGGTCGCGAATCTCGGTACGCACAAGGTACAGGAAGAAGACCATGGCAAAGGCAGCAGGCAGCAGGTAGCCCGGTTGGCGTGTCTGGAAGAACAGCACCACGTTGCCCAGCGAGTAGAAGAAGCAGCCGCCCAGCAGCAGTGCCCATCCCCAGCGGCGAAGCCGCAAAAAGCCGAACACGCCCACCACGATCAGGGTGGAAACGAACAGGATGGCGTACACCGCGCTGACGCGAGTGGTGGCGCGGTGCGCCAGTACGTTGACGGCGTTGGCCAGCGCGATGAACAGCATGAAGATGGCGATCATGGCCATGCCGGGCAACATGCGCGGACCGTCCGAGTCAGCCCGCGGCGGAGGTACTGAGCCGGGTGGCAGCTTGATGCGTTGTGGCGTGGAGTCTGGCATGTGCTCTTTCAGCATAGCCCGGGCGTGCGGAGAACCAACCCACCGTCTCTTCGAGCCATGTGGCACCCTCTACTAACGTCACCTGCTGTAGCGGAGCCGTGGGTGTCCCAGATCTGCGATCGGGGACTTACAGCGTCTTCAGGTAGAGCAGGATGCTGTCGATCTCGTCGTCTGAAATGGTGCCGCCCAAGGCGGGCATGTTGCCGCGGCCATGCAAAATCGTGGTGCGAATACGGTCGTCGTTCGCGGGTGCGCCGCTGGGCAGGTAGGCCTTCTTGTACACGCCCAGCAGCGACGGGCCGTGCAGCGAGCCGCTCTCCCGGTCGTAGTGACAGGCACCACAACGCGCAGTGAAGGTGCCGTATCCAGTCTGCTCTGCGGCTGTCAACTCCGCGAGCGGTTTGGGCGGCGGCGTACTTCGGCAGCCGTTGAGTGCCAACCCCACTGCTGTCATCCTGAGGAGCGAAGCGACGAAGGATCCCGAGGTATTTTGTCGCGGCGAAGGTGCTTGGAAGCTTCTTGGAAAAAATCTGAATCTTCCATCCCGGCCGGAACAGCAAAGGGATCCTTCGCTGCGCTCAGGATGACGGCGTTCTGAGAGTGTGATCGCCCTCACGCCGGGCGCTCGCGCATTTGCTTGTACGCCTTGTGGATGAACGATCCCATGTACCATCCGTCCAGGTATTTGTAAGGCGTTTCGCCGGTGGTGTAGTGGCCGCAGGGCAGCACGCGGCTGACAAAGTTCACGCCACGCTGCCGGAAGTTTGAGAGCACCTCCAGGGAGAACTCGCGCAGAAACGTCAGGTCCCACGTGGCATGAATGACCAGCGACTGCCGCGAGCGCTCCGCAGCAAACCGGTCCATGACGCTGATGGGGCTGATGCCCGTAAAGATGGAGCGCACGTCGGCCTGCGAGAGGCCGTTCTGCTCGAAGGCGGCGCGGACGTGGCGGGTACTCTGGCCGGTCCACACCACGTCGCCAAACTGCGTGCTGGCATGGTTAAAGGCGCACACCTGGATGCGCGAATCGAATGCCGCCGCCATGAAGGCGTAGCAGGAGCCCAGCGACGTGCCCAGCACGCCAAACTGCTCATAGCCCTGTTGTTCGAGCCAGTCGATGCAGCTGCGGATGTCGACTACCGCCTGGCGGCAGGCGGCGATGGTGCGGCCCACGTTGCTGCTCACGGCATAGTCGCTGCGCTCCAGTTCCGCCGGACGCCGGATGTCGTGGTACGGCTTGGACAGCCGCAGCCCCGCAATGCCAAACCGGTTGAAGATGCTGCACAGCGCATTGTGACTAAAGGCGTCGGCATTCCACTGCGGCAGTACCACGATCGCCTGCTTTTTTCGGCTGGGCTGTTTGTGCGCGGCCTCGGGATACCAGCGGGCGTTCACCGCGTCATTCTCGGGGTACTTGGTCCGCACGGGAGAGGTAAACCGCAGGAACTGCGCGGGCTCCGCCCTGCCGCTGCGGGCGTCTTCGCGCACCTGCTCGGCCTGCCGCAGCGTTTCCGGGCGTACGTTGGTGGGGAATAGCTCGGCGTGTCGCGTCTCCAGCCGGAAGTCGGTCGGCGTGGTGTAGCCGTAGAACTCCGCCCCGCGCGCGACGATGTCCCCGTTGATGCCGACCATGCGATCCAGTGCGCCGCGGCTGTCTTCACGGGACTCAGCTGCGATCGGGCTGAAGTCCGCCAGCCAGTCAAATCCCCACTCCAGCGGCCGCACCACGCGATTGGTGTCCCGCGTGGTCAAGGCCGTTTCCCAGCGAACCATCCAGTCCGCATACCACTTGCCCAGCATCGTACTCAGGATAACTTGTTCGGCAGGCGGGTTGTGCAGTCAAACCCGCATCGGCGAATCTGCATGCGTTTAGCTCGGCGCAGATTAAGGGTCGTAGTGTTGTACGAGATCCCATCTCGTTTGGCCCGGTGCCAAATCTCTTCGTCCGTCAAGGCCGTTTGGATCAGTTCAACAGGTTGCCCGCCATCCTCGATCATGGCTACCCGGAAATTTGGGATTGGCTCAAACGGTCCGAGCAGGACAGTTTGTCCCGCGATTGCACGATCCAGGTCATCGACCTTGAACGCTACGTGCGGAACGGTCTGTATCAGCGGGTGGAGCGACGAGTTCTCTTCAAAGCGATGCCACTGAATGTGCACAGACCTGCACTCGCTATCACTGGTGTGCATGCCGAATGGTTCGCTGAACCGCTCTCCTGGCCGTTCTTGCCGAGTGGGTATACCCATGTGATGGAACTCACATTGAACTCCGTTGATCGTCATCACACTTCCTTTCACGAAGATTACTCAACAGCCTAGCTGCTGAAGTGCCAGGCGCAGAATGCTCAGCATGTACGGATTCACAGCCGATGCATGGTGCCTAACTCTGGTGTAACCGGCTTTGCATCACCCAGCTCACTTTTAGGCTCTCGATACTCTGCTGCTTGATGAAGCTCGGCTGTCGTAAAGTACTGGGCATGCGTCTCCGTGCATCTGCCCTTGCGTTCTACCTTTTCGTTGTCCTCGGTGTGCCGGGGCTTTGCCGGGCGGCCAACGCTCCGCGCGCCCGCTGGACGGAGGCCGAGGCGACGGCGTACTGGGCGAAGCAGCCGTACGCCATCGGCGGCAACTTTTTGCCCTCCAACGCCATAAACGAATTGGAGATGTTCCAGGCCGCCACGTACGATCCGGCGGAAATCGACCGCGAACTGGGCTGGGCGCAGGCCGCGGGCATGACGACCATGCGCGTCTTTCTGCACGACCTCCTGTGGCAGCAGGACAGCGCCGGCTTCACACAGCGGCTCGACAACTTCCTGGGCATTGCGGCGCGGCACGGCATCAAGCCGGTGCTGGTGCTGTTCGACAGCTGCTGGGACCCGCAGCCGAAGCTGGGGCCGCAGCACCCGCCCATTCCCGGCGTCCACAATAGCGGCTGGGTGCAGAGCCCCGGCCTCGCGCTGGAAGACCCCGCGCAGCAGGCGCGCTTTGAGGCCTACGTGAAAGGCGTGGTGGGTGCGTTCGCCAGCGATGGGCGCATCCTGCTGTGGGACCTGTGGAACGAGCCGGACAATGGCGGCGGCGGCAGCTACCCGGTCAAGTTCCCCGACAAAGTCAAGCTGATGGACCCCATGCTGCCGAAGGTCTTTGCCTGGGCGCGGTCGGTGGGGCCGGTGCAGCCGCTGTCGTCCGGCGTGTGGAACCACGATCATTGGGACCAGGAATCCACCTGGAACCGGACCGAGCGCACCCAACTGACCGAAAGCGACGTGATTACCTTTCACGACTATTCCTGGCCGGAGAAGTTTGAGGCGCGCATTGTGCAGTTGGAACGGCTGCACCGGCCCATCCTTTGCACGGAATACATGGCTCGTGGCGCAGGGTCTACCTTTGACGGCAGCCTGCCCATCGCCGCCCGGCACAACGTCGGCGCCATCAACTGGGGCCTGGTGAAAGGCCGCATGCAGACCAACCTGCCGTGGGATAGCTGGAAAGTGCCCTACACCGACCGCGACCCGCCTGTTTGGTTCCATGACGTGTTCTACGAGGATGGGCGGCCGTATCGACAGGCTGAGGTGGACCTGATCCACCGGATCTCGGCGCAGAAGAACGCTCCACGATGAGCCACTGTTGGGTGAGAAGTGCGCAGGTGCGCACTGATCCTGCTCGCTTTCGTAGGGAGCAGGGCTTCCGCCCTGCTGTTGGCTGCCCGCTAGAACACAGGCTTAGGCCCCTGAGAGGAGAGCCTCAGCGGCTGAAGCCGCAGTCAAGCGTTGGCCTTTACGGCAGGGCTGAAGCCCTGCCCCTCCGAAGCGTTTGTGCGATATACGCGGTGAGCCTCGGTTCAACAACTTTGGATGGGGGCGGGGACAACCGTTGGTCTCTATCAAAGCATATTCTGCTTATCATGAGTCAGAAGCACTCACATAATCTGCAACCAACCTGCTACTATTCTCATCAGATGTACTGAGCCGGCAAGGAAGCCGGCAGGCGTCACGCCAATCTTCTGAAGGAGAGAACCATGACCATCACACGTTTCAGTCCTCTGCACGACGTTGCGGTTCTGCAGAACCGCCTCAACTCCATCTTTTCCGACTACAACCGTCCGCAGTCCACGGACTCCGAAGCGCTGAGCGCCGGTGCGTTTACGCCCGCGGTGGACATCTACGAGGACGCGCAAAAGCTGCAGCTGACCTTTGAGGTCCCGGGTATCAAGCCGGAGGACGTGGACATCCGGGTGGAAAACAATACCCTGACGGTCAAGGGCGAGCGCACCTTCTCCACGGAGCAGAAGGAAGAGAACTTTCGCCGGGTGGAGCGCCGCTTCGGATCGTTTGTGCGCAGCTTTTCTCTGCCGCAGAGCGTGGACACGGAGCAGGTGGCAGCGCACTCCGAGCACGGTGTACTCGTGATCGAGCTGCCCAAGAAGGCCGCCGCGCAGCCCAAGCAGATCAAGGTGACCACGCAGCCCAAGCAGGTGGATGCGACGGCAAACCAGCCCGCCGCCACCCAGCCGAAGGCTGCATAAAGCAGAACGCGAAGGGCGCAAAGGAGGTACACGCGAAGTGCGCGATGGTTCTCGTAAAGGACGGGATGACATCGCGTTCTTCGCGTAACCTTGGCGTACTTCGCGTAACCTTGGCGTACTTCGCGTTCTGCTTTCCATGCTCTGAGAAGGAATAGTTATGGCAATCAACTGGAACAAGATGACCGTCAAGTCGCAGGAGGCTGTGCAGGCCGCCGCGAGCATGGCAGGGGAACATGGCAATCCGGAGGTGGTGCCGCTGCACCTGCTGGCCGCCCTGCTGGAAGACCGTGAGGGCATCGTGTTGCCCGTGCTGGAAAAGATGAGCGTACCGGTGCAGCAGCTGCTGAGTGGCGTGAACACCGCCATTGGCAAGCTGCCCAAGATTCAGGGGGCGCAGCAGCAGCCCGGCGCAGGCGCGGCGCTGAACCGCGTGCTGGAGCAGGCCTTCCGCGAGGCCGACAACTTCAAGGACGAGTACGTCTCCACCGAGCACCTCTTGCTGGCGCTGGCGCAAAGCAAAAACGACGCGGCAGGCACCGCGCTGGCCGCCATGGGAGCGACACATGAAGCCATCCTGAAGGCGCTGACGGGCGTGCGCGGCACGCAGCGCGTGACCGACCAGAACCCCGAGGGCAAGTTCCAGGCAATGGAAAAGTACGCCAAAGACGTGACCAAGCAGGCGCGCGAGGGCCGGCTGGACCCGGTGATTGGCCGTGACGAGGAGATTCGCCGTGTCGTCCAGGTGCTGAGCCGCCGGACCAAGAACAACCCGGTGCTCATCGGTGAGCCGGGCGTGGGCAAGACGGCTATTGTGGAGGGGCTGGCCAACCGCATTGTGCGCGGCGACGTGCCGGAATCGCTCAAGGACAAGCGCGTCGTCTCGCTGGACCTGGCGTCCATGCTGGCCGGTGCCAAGTACCGCGGCGAGTTTGAGGAGCGGCTCAAGGCCATTCTCAAAGAGATCGAGGAGTCGCACGGGCAGATCATCCTGTTCATCGACGAGTTGCACACCTTGGTGGGCGCGGGTGCGTCCGAGGGTGCCATCGACGCCAGCAACATGCTCAAGCCGGCGCTGGCCCGCGGCGAACTGCGCGCCATTGGTGCCACCACGCTGAACGAGTTCCGCAAGTACATCGAAAAGGACGCCGCGCTGGAGCGCCGCTTCCAGCAGGTGTACGTGGGCGAGCCCAACGTGGAGGACACCATTGCCATCCTGCGCGGGCTGAAGGAGCGGTACGAGGCGCACCACAATGTCCGCATCAAGGACGCGGCTATCATCGCGGCGGCGGAGCTTTCGCACCGCTACATCAGCGACCGCTTCCTGCCGGACAAGGCCATCGACCTGGTGGACGAGGCGGCAGCATCGCTCGCCATCCAGATCGGTTCGGTGCCGGCGGAGATCGACGCCATCGACCGGCGCGTGACCTCCCTGCAGATTGAGAAGACCGCGCTCTCGCGTGAGACGGACGCCAACTCTGTGGATCGGCTGGAAGCCGTCGAGCGCGAACTGGCTGAACTGCAGGAACAGGCAAGCGGGCTCCGCGCCAAGTGGCAGCACGAGCGCGACGCTATCGGCCGCATCACCGACCTGAAGAAGCAGGTGGAAGGCCTGCGCTTCGAGGCGGAGGACCAGACCCGCCGCGGCAACCTGGAGCGCGCGGCGGCGATCAGCTACGGTGAACTGCCCAAAGCAGAGGCGGAGCTGCGCTCGCTCGAGGCCGAGCAGGACGCCTTGAAAACCCATGTTTCAGAATCGAGACATGGGGCACCCACTTCCAAGTCTTCCGCTTCGAAGTCGCGAAGGATGCTGAAGGAAGAGGTGGACGAGGAGGACATTGCCGAAATCGTGTCGCGCTGGACCGGCATTCCGGTCAGCAAGATGCTGGAGGGCGAGGTGCAGAAGCTGGTGCAGATGGAGAAGCGCCTGCAGGACCGCGTTGTGGGCCAGAACGAGGCGTTGGAGGTGGTGGCGAACGCCATCCGCCGCAGCCGTGCGGGGCTGAGCGACCCCAAGCGGCCCATTGGCAGCTTCATCTTCCTCGGTCCAACCGGCGTCGGCAAAACGGAGACGGCGCGCGCGCTGGCGGAGTTCCTGTTCGACGACGAGAACGCGATGGTGCGCCTCGACATGAGCGAGTACATGGAGAAGCACGCGGTGGCGCGGCTCATCGGTGCGCCTCCGGGATATGTGGGCTTCGATGAGGGCGGTCAGCTGACAGAGGCGGTTCGCAGGAGGCCGTACGCGGTCATCCTGTTCGACGAAATCGAGAAGGCGCATCCGGACGTGTTCAACGTGCTCTTGCAGGTGCTGGACGACGGCCGCCTGACCGACTCGAAGGGCCGCACCGTCAGCTTCAAGAACACCGTGCTCATCATGACCAGCAACATCGGCGGCGCGCAGCTGACGACCGCATGGGCGTCCGGTCCGGAGGGTTTTGAGGAGGCCAAGGTTCGCGTCATTGACGACCTGAAGAAGCACTTCCGGCCGGAGTTCCTGAACCGTGTGGACGATATCGTGGTGTTCCACGCTCTGGGTGAAGACCAGCTGGCGCACATCATCGACCTGCGGCTCCAGGATCTGCAGAACCTCTTGCGCGACCGCAAGATCACGGTCGAGCTGACGCCGGAGGCACGGCACCTGATCTTCGCCACCGGCTATGACCGGGCGTATGGTGCGCGTCCGCTCAAGCGGGCCATCCAACGGCTGGTGCAGGACCCACTGGCCATGCGCATCCTGAACGGCGAGGTGCGGCACGGCGACCACGTGCGGGTAGAAGCGGCAGGCGAGCACCTCGCCTTCCGCACCACTCACGCGGAGGCAGGCCATGAGCCTGCCCAGGCTGAGGTGAGCGAGCCTGTCGAGGCCTGAGCCCCGGGCGTCTGAAAGCCTGTTTCTGACGAAAGCGGCGGCGATCCGGGCCGTCGCTTTCCCAGAACTCGCTGAGCCGGGTTACAGATCGACGCGCAAGCAAGAAGCCCCGCCGGCACTTGCTACCATCGCGTAGATGCTTCAGCTCTCCACGCCAGTACAACTGATCAAGGGCGTGGGTCCGCGGAATGCGGAGGCGCTCAAGAAGCGGGGCGTCGAGACGGTCGAAGACCTCTTGTACCACCTGCCTTTTCGCTATGAGGACCGGCTTCACCCCAAGCTATTTGCCGAACTAAAAGCGGGCCAGGTGGCGACGGTCATCGGCGAGGTGCGCGGGTCTACCGTGTTGCGCACACGCTCCATGCCGATCTTTGAGATGACCGTGGGCCAGGGCACGCGGACTCTAAAGGCCTCCTGGTTCCGCGCGGCATATCTTGAGGGCAAGTTCAAGGCGGGCCAGATGGTGGCGCTGCATGGCAAGCTGGAGCCGTCGCGCACGACCGTGGGCAACTTCAAGATGGTCCAGCCGCAGTTTGAGGTTCTGCCGGACGCATCGGAAAACAAGGAGAGCGACACTCCGCTGCTGGAGGTTGGCCGCATCGCGCCGGTGTACGAGTCGCTGGGCGGCACCACGCCCTGGGGCGCGAAGCTGGGTTCCAAGTGGATGCGGCAGGTGGTGTGGCGCGTGTTGGACGACCTGGCAGCCGGCCCGCCGCTGGTGGATCCTGTTCCGCTCTCCATGCGCAAGCGGTTGGGCCTGCCGGATCGCTTGCAGTCGCTGCGCGAGGCGCACTTTCCACCGTCCGGCACCGGCATGGGCGACCTGCAGGGCTACACCACGCCCGCGCACGCACGGCTTATCTTTGAGGAGTTGTTCTACCTGGAGCTCGGCCTGGAGCTGAAGCGCAAACGCATGCGCGACCGCGCCGGCATCTCGTTCACCGCCGACGACAATGTCCGCGCGGCCATCAAAGAGGTGCTGCCCTTCCGGCCCACGGCGGCGCAGAAGCGCGTCCTGGCCGAAATCGTGGAAGACATGCGCAAGCCGCAGCCCATGCGCCGCCTCTTGCAGGGCGATGTGGGCAGCGGCAAAACCATCGTCGCGCTGGAAGCCGCGCTGGTCGCTATTGAAAACGGCTACCAGGCTGTGCTGATGGCACCCACGGAGATCCTAGCCACGCAGCACTATCTTTCCGCAAAGAAGCTGCTGAAGCCTTCCACGCGCAACTACAAGGTCACCTTGCTAACCGGTTCGCTGGAGGAGGCGGAGAAGCGCCGCGCCCGCGCACGCATCGCACGCGGCGACGCGGAACTGGTCATCGGCACGCAGGCACTCATCCAGCAAAAGGTGGACTTCGCCAACCTCGGCCTGGTCATCGTGGATGAGCAGCACCGCTTCGGCGTGCGGCAGCGCTTTACGCTGATGAAGAAGCCGGACGCGGGCGACCCCCAAGCGCGCGATGTTGACGTGCTGGTGATGACGGCCACGCCCATCCCGCGCACGCTGGCGCTCACCATCTATGGCGACCTGGAAGTGAGCGTTATTGACGAGTTGCCGCCGGGCCGCACGCCCATCGTCACGCGCCGTACCGGCGATGAACGCGCCGATGACGTATGGGCCTTTTTGCGCAAGCATGTAGCTGCTGGGCGGCAGGCGTATGTCGTCTATCCGGTGATCGAGGGACCGAATGAAGACCAGGCCGAGCTGGATTTTGCCAAAGACAGCGCAGGGGCAGCGGGCGAGCAAGTGAACGAGTCAGCTTCGCTGAATGCATCGGCAAAGCGTACTGCGAAGCGCAAGAGTGCGGCGAAGCCATTGGTTAGGAAGGCGGAGCGACAGCTCGACCTGGTAGCAAAGCCCAGCCTGCGCAGTGCCACCGAAATGTACGAGGACCTGCGGCATGGCGCGCTGCACGGGCTGCGGTTGGGCCTGCTGCACGGCCGGTTACCCGCGGACGAGAAGGAGATCGTCATGCAGCAGTTCAAGCGCGGCGACCTGGATGTGCTCATCTCCACGACCGTCATTGAGGTGGGGGTGGACGTGCCGAACGCAACGGTAATGGTCATCGAACATGCCGAGCGCTTCGGCCTGGCACAGATGCACCAGTTGCGTGGACGCGTAGGCCGGGGCCGCGCGAAAAGCTTTTGCATTCTGATGACGGGCGGGCGCGTGTCGCCCGAAGCGGAGGAGCGGCTGGATGCGATGGTGAAGACAGGGAACGGTTTCGAGCTCGCCGAACTCGACCTGCAGCAGCGCGGCCCGGGCGAGTTCTTCGGCACGCGTCAGGCCGGCCTGCCGGACTTCCGCGTTGCCAGCCTTTCGCGAGACCGCCGCCTGCTGGAGCTTGCCAAGAGCGAGGCCGCAGACTTTGCCAACCTGCGCACGCACGACGTGACAGAAGAGGAACGCGCTACTGTGCGAACGCAGCTCAAGCAGCACTGGCAGCGCCGCTACGGCTTGGTGGAGGCTTAGGTCACCGGCGATCTCAGAGAATGTCGTTCGGAGGGGAGCAGCGGGCTAGCGTGCCCACCGCTCCCTTTTTCCGGATGCAGGTTGGAGAGAATGGTTGGCGCGGTCCTATGCAGCCACGGCTGCTACCAGAGGCTGCACAGCTTTCCTGGGCCCTCGCTTGCGGGCCACCAGTACGCGCACACGCTCCAGCAACTCCACGGGCGAGCACGCGCCCTTGGGCAGGAACACGTCTGCCCCGCAGCCGCGGTCATACCCGGCCACCGTGCCGGACACCATCAGCGTCGGCAGGCAGGGCTGCAGCTCTCGGACACGGCGGATCAGCTCGGTGCCATCCATCTGCGGCATCATCAGATCGCACAGAAGCAGCGACAGGTCGCCGGGTGCGTGTGCTTCCACAATCTCCAGGGCCTCGTGTGCGCCGGTTGCGGTCAGCACACGGTAGCCGCGGGTTTCCAGCATGAATTTACGGACAGAAAGCGTCTGTTCGTTGTCGTCGACGCAAAGAATGATCTTCCGGGGTCGCATGGTTCGGTCGTTCTCCTGCAGGTTACGGGGCCTTCGGTATAGAAGGCCGCTGACGGTGTGTGCCGGCCCGTTGCGGGCGCAGCAAAGGTGTTGCCGCGGCATGGGCCGCAGCGCGGGCGCAAACAGAATGGTGAGAAAACTCTCAGGAACCGCAGGAGAAACTGGCTGCTGTCCGGCACGACCGGTGCAACGCTTTCCAAACGTAAGGAGCTTCAAAAGATCGCGCAATGGCGAAATAAAAGCGAAAATATCAGCGTTCCCAAGCTGCCGCAATCCACCGATCCAACAAAGCTGTGCCGCATCAGTCAGTTGCGATGTGCAACCCGTGTGGAAAGCGCTTGGATTACGGGAGTGTAAATCGTCCCGCTGCCACAGGAATGGTGCGGCCGCCCACGAACACATCGGTCACGGCCTTGTCGTGGATTGACGCGCGCACGTGCAGCAGGCTGCGCCGGTGCACCTCCACGCCCTGCTCGATAACCAGCATGGCTGCTGGCGGCACCGCACCGTGCCGCACGAGGTAGCTCACCGCACAGCCCGCGGCGGAGCCGGTGGCGGGGTCGTCCGTGCCGTGAAACGGCATACGTGCGCGCCACACCGCGCCAGCCTGAACCACCGCATAGAGAAATCTGACGCCAAGCTCTTGCAGCAGTGGCGCGGCGATCTCATGCCGCACGCGCAGCCTCGCCAGCGCATCCAGCGAGGCGAGCGGCACCACCAGAAACGGCAAACCGGTGCTCACCACTTGCGGACGCAGATCGTGGTGCAGGTCCGCAGGCTGCAGGCTGCATGCGGCTGCAATCGCAGCGGGATCGGCCTCCGAGCCGAAGGATGGGTCATGCTGACGCATTTCCCCGTATACGCCTGGCTCACCCGCGGCCGGCCGCCGGAAGCGCACAGGAACCGTTCCGGAGCGTAGCCGGAGCCGCACCTCGTCCGCACCCTTCCACGTGGGGTGGTTTGCCCAGAGCCAGCTCGCCGTGCCCAGCGTTGGGTGCCCGGCAAATGGCAGCTCCTCGTCCACGGTGAAGATGCGTACTTCCGCACCGCATTTCTGCTCTTCTGCGGGGTCGCCGGGCAGGATGAACGTGGTTTCTGACAGGTTCGTTTCGCGCGCCAGCGCCTGCATTTCCGCGTCGGAAAGGCCGCCGGCATCAGGAAAGATGGCGAGCATGTTGCCTTGGAGCGCACGCTCGGCAAATACGTCCACCTGCGCCCAGTCGTACGTGCGGCTGCCATGGGTCCACGTTGACATCGGCTACCTCTCCGCTTATTGTTGCAGTGGATGACGGTGACCGCCATATCGATCGCTCCCTGCTGCCGCTGCTGTTGCCGCACACAGGCAGGGTCGTAGCGCGCCGCAGAAACATCGCAGCCTTCGCAAAGGACCCGCCCACCACACCATGGTGGGCTTTTTGCTTCAGCACATACTTCTTTCGCAAGGGATTTTGCCCATGTCACTCCGCATCAACGACACCGCCCCGGACTTCTCCGCTGAAACCACGCAGGGCACCATCCATTTTCACGAGTGGATCGGCAGTAGCTGGGTGGTGCTGTTCTCGCACCCGAAGGACTTCACGCCCGTCTGCACCACGGAACTGGGCGCGGTGGCCAGCCTGGAGCAGCAGTTTGCCAGCCGTGGGGTCAAGGTGATCGGCCTTTCGGTAGACAAGGTGTCCGATCACGGCCGCTGGGCGCAGGACATCAAGGACGTAAGCGGCGCAGAGGTCAACTTTCCGGTCATCGGCGACCCCGAACTGAAGATCGCCAAACTGTATGACATGCTGCCGGGTGACGCCGGCGACAGTTGCGAGGGGCGCACCCCGGCCAACAACGCGCCGGTACGGACGGTGTTCGTCATTGGGCCCGACAAGAAGATCAAGCTGACGCTGGCCTATCCTATGACCACCGGCCGCAACTTCGATGAGATTCTGCGCGTGCTCGATTCCATGCTGCTGACCGCAAAGCACCCGGTGGCGACACCGGCCAACTGGAAGCCCGGTGGCGACGTCATCATTACAGCAGCGGTGTCGAACGACGATGCGGCCACGCGCTTTCCCGGCTTCACCACGGTAAAGCCGTACCTGCGTACAACGGCGCAGCCGAGTTAGGCGTACAGTCTCTCCGTACCGTTCCGGAGAAGATGAGCACCGGTGGCGAAGTGGCTAACGCGCTGGTCTGCAAAACCAGTATTCGCCGGTTCAATCCCGGCCCGGTGCTCCAATCCTTGAGAAAGAAGGCCCGCCAGAGTAGCGGGCCTTTTTTCGCGTTCTTTAGGTTTGCGGATTGCTCTCCGGCTGCAGGCGGAGGCCGGGCAGGACCGGCAGATGGAGCCGGTGCACCCGCCTGCCCAGCGCCATGGCCGGCATCTCGACCCAGCGGTACATGGCCGCGGCAGCCAGCAGCGAAAGGGCAAGATACGGCAGGAACAACCACCCAAAGGAAGCGCGCGGTGAGCGAAGCGGCGACAGCATGAAAAGGATGGGAAAGTGCAGCAGGTAGAGGCTGAATGAAATCCTGCCCAGGAACTGCATGGAGCGCATCCGCAGCAGAGCGGCAAGCACGCCGCGCTCACGCAGTGCATACGTCAGGATAACAAGCCCGCCGCACGCGATAGAGAAGTCCGCGGTGGCAATGCGATGCCACGTGGGCACGGTGTACAGGTACAGCGTCATACCAGCCGCAAACAGGCAGGCTCTCTTTGCGGGGCGCAGCCGTTCCACGTAGCCGGTAAAGGCCCGGTAGCGCCGCGCCAGGCCAGCCCCCATCAGGAAGATGCCGCAGTAGCAAAGCGAGAGCGACCAGGCAGAGATCAACAGGTGGTCCGGCAGGTGGCACTCATAGAGCGCAAACGTCACGGAAGCGCCCACGGTCATCGCCCCGGCCAGCAGCAGCGTGGAAAGCGCCCGCAGCCGCAGTGCGCACAACAGGATGAGCGGAAACACCAGCGAAACACGCATCTCGTGGACAAGCGACCAGATAGGACCGTCGTAGCGGTAGATGTCGAAGCGTCCAAGCATCAAGAGGTGCTGCAGGATGGAATGGAGATCGGGGCTTTGCCTCCAGGCTTCACCCAGCAACCCGCCATCCAGGCGAAACCGATGGAAGATCGCGCAAAGGCCCACCGCGAGAAACAGCGCTGCCAGGTAGGGCAGGTAGATGCGGCAGATCCTGCGCAGCGCGTAGACCGGATAGCTGGGCCTCGCGCCATGCAGACGGGGCAGCGCCAGCACAAAGCCGCTCAGCAGAAAGAACAGGATCACTGACGCGTGACCGTCCAGCAGCAGCCACAAGGGAGGAACCAGACGCGGCCGGGAAATCCAGCCCGGGTGCGACGTAAGCAGCCAGGTTCCATGGAAATGTGTTAGCAGAACGACAAACGCAGCCGCGCCGCGCAACGCATCCAGTTCCGGCAGGTGCCGGCTCTGCGCTGCCACTGCAGAGGTGCTCGCTCCCGTAAACATCCGGCTAAGTTTCATGCAGTCATTCCCCGGGAAAGGCTCCGCACCGCGCCGGCTGTGGAGCGCACCTGTGCAGCCCGGCGTGAGGTAAGTGGTTGTAAATCGCAGAGCAGACGTTCCGAATGTTTTCTGCCGGTTCGCCGTGCTTCGTGCATGCACGATTGCCCATCAGAGCTCTACGAAGTCCGGGTGCTGCACGGTATGTGAGCCCGGTATCCCCAACTTAGTGGAGAGAACGCTCGCGAAACGGAACGCTCGAAAAAGGGTGATATCACTTCTGAGCGCAAGGCTGCATGCGCGGCGATGCGGACGGACGAGGAATCAGGCAGGAGCGGGCTCGCCCGGATACGGCAAGCGCGCTCGGGTGTGCGGAGACCAAGAAAAGGACCCCATTGCTGCAGGGGTCCCGTCTCGTGGCAAGTTTCCGGTTGGTTTAGAAGATAATCTTGCCTGCCAGTTGCAGCTGCCGCGCGGGGTAGGCTGACGTAATCTGACCAAAGCTTGAGCTGCCTACTGTGCTGTTGGCTGCCGCATAGTTCACTTTGTTTAGCACGTTGAACGCCTCGGCGCGGAAGTCGAAGAACGACGACTCGCTCCAGAGAGAAAAGGCTTTGTGTAATCCAAGGTCGGCCTGGTAAAACGCATCGGTACGTGCAAGGTTGCGGGAAGCGGTACCCCATGGCGCGGCTGAGTTGATCGAAGCATCTGTCGGCTGCACAAACGCGGCCGCGTTGAACACACCGGACACTGCCTGGGCCGACTTGACGCGCGCCGTGCCATAGATGGGCTGTCCGGTGACACGGTAGGGCCGGTAGGTGACCAAGTCCGTCACGTACTGCGACGATCCATTCGGGAGCGAGTAATTGATGTTGATGGGCGCGCCACTGGTCATGTTGTTGATCAGCGTCAACTGCCACCCGCCCAGCGCTTCGTTGACAAAGTTGTTACTGCCCGCGCCAAAACGCCGGCCGTGCCCATACGGCAGGTCATACACGATGGACAGCGTATCGGCCAGCGGCTGATCGTAGCCGCTGGGACCGTAGTCGGCGCTGGGATTGGCAAAGTTCACGCGGCTGTTGTCACCGTTCGCCGTTTCCAGGTGGCCGCCGGAAAGGTCGAAGTCGCGGCTCCATGTGAACGAGTTCAGCAGGTAGAGCCCCAGCTGGGTGCGCTTCTCCACCTTGAACTGCAGCGAGTTGTAGTTGGTGGAACCGCCACCGTACGCAATTTCAATAGAGCCGAACCCCTGCACCGGCCGGCGCGACGCCAGGTTGCCGCAGGTGGCTGCCGTCACGCCTACGCGGCAGGGTGTGGCCTGGTTGTAGTCGGCCAAAACCTGAAAGTGCGTGCCCTTGTTGCCCACATAGCTCAGGTCTGCCAGCCAGCCGCCGCCCAGGTCCTGCTGGATGCCGTAAAAGTAGCTCTGCAGATAGCCAGTCTTGAAGTCCTTGGGAATGTAGCGTGAAGTGACGTTGGCCGGGTTGAAATACGCGGCGCTGGTCAGCACGTTGCTGTAGCCCTGCTGCGTCTGGCGAAAGCAGGCAGACTGCAATTGCGTGTCGGTGGTGCAAAGGGGCTGCGTGGGCGTTTGCGCCGCGATGTTGGCGTTCACCACGTTGGGACCGTTGTAGGTCAGGTTGTTTTCGCCGCCGGCGCGGTTCCACTGCGTGTAGCCGATGCCATAGCCGCCGCGCATCACGGTCTTAGGCGACATCTGGTACGCAAAGCCCACGCGCGGACCCACGTTGTTGGTAGGCGTGTTGACCAGGGCACGGTTATAGATGCTGCCGTTCGAAGCCTGGATCAACGTTTTGGTCGCTGGATCAAAGTTGGCAAGCCGGTTGTCGCGCTCCCACTGCGGCGTCACGATCTCGTAGCGCAGGCCGGCGTTCACGGTGAGGTTCGGTGTTACTTTGATGTCGTCCTGCACATACATAAAGTTGTAACGCTGACGCAGGTTCACGACGGCGTAGGTGGTAAGCGAGTACGCGGAGCGGTTGCCGAAGAAGAAGTCCGCCAGGTTGCGCGCCTGCTGCAGTTGCCCGTCATAGGTTTTCTGCTGGGCTGCTGAAGCAGTGGCATACGCCCCAGGATTGCCGTTGTTGGCAAACTGCCCCGCATAGTTGTCCTGGCCGTAGCTGGGATTGAAGTCGTTCAGCTCCGTATGGATTTCCTGGAACTCGTAGCCCAGCTTTACGCTGTGGCGCCCCGCGATGAGCGTGTAGTTCACCTTGGGATTGAACACCATGGGGTTCTGGAACTGTGGGTTCGAGGACTGCGCGCCAAACTGCGAGTAGCCTGTGACCGACTGTGCATTCAACGAACGCACAATGCGCGGGTCTGTGGGCAGGCCATCGGTGATGCCGCTCTGCACCAGCAGTGACGGCTGGCCCACGCCCACCGGGAACTTCTGGCCGATATTTCGCGACCAACCGAACCGCGCATCCAGCAACTGTGTCGGCGTGATGGCCCACGTGACCCCGCCGGCAATGTTCTTGTTGCGAAGCGTCACGTTGCCGTTGCTGTTGCCACCCGCGATGCCGGTGATGCCGGGCGGATCGAAGATGTAGCCGCGATGCTGGCTATAGCGCGCAAAGATCGAGATTTTCTGGGTAAACGTGTGGTCCAGCCGGAAGTCGCCCTTGTCGTCGTTGATGATGCCGCGCGGCGCAATGACAAAGTTGCTGGCAAGGCCGCTGACGTTGGGCGCGGGCAGAGCGGTAATCACGTTCCGCGCAAAGGTGGTCCACTGCGCTTGTGGGATCGATCCCTGGAACGTGCGGCTCGTGACCGGGTCGCGCAGCGGCATGGCATTGGCCGGGTTGCTGGGGTCGTCGTTCAGGTAGAACAGGCCGTTGCGCTGGTTTGCGGTGGGCAGGGTTGAGGCCGTGGAGGCGTTGTGGAAGATCTGTCGCACCGCTTCATAGTCACCAAAGAAGAACGTGTGATCTCTCCAGATGGGACCGCCCAGCGTGCCGCCAAATTGGTTGCGGATGAACTTGGGTTTGGTCTGCCCCGGCGCAAGAAAGGGGCCTGTGGCGTTGAACACTGTGTTGCGCACGTAGTCCCAGGCGCGGCCGTGGTACTGATTGGTGCCGCGGCGAACGGCCGCGTTGATCACCGCACCCACGTTGCGGCCGAACTCCGCGGAGTAGTTGTTGGTCTGCACGCGGAACTCGTCAATGGCGTCGGGCGAGGGCGGAATGTTTTCGTTCGCAAAGCCCTGGTTGCTGGTGCCGTAGTTGTTGTTGTCCAGACCGTCCAGCAGAAAGTTGTTAAAGGCAGAGCGGATGCCGTTGACGTTGAATGAGCCTTCGCGGCTGGTAGTGGTGCCGTTGTTTTCCAGCGCGGACTTGCGCACGCCTGTCGAAAGCAGTGTCAGGTCGGCATAGGAGCGGCCGTTGAGCGGCAGGTTTTCCACCTCTCGCGTTCCCACCAGCTGGCTCCGGCTGCTGGTCTCCGTTTCCAGCAGGCTTGCCGCGCTGGTCACGGTCACGGTGTCGCTTGCAGAACCCGGCTTCAGGTCCACGTCCACGCGCTGCCGCGCATTTACGGTGAGCGAGAAGTTCCCGCTGCTGAAGCTGGAGAACCCGGCGGCGCTCGATGTGACCCTGTAGTCGCCGATCTTGATGCCCGTGAACTCGAACTTGCCTTCGCCGTCAGAATGCGCGTCGAAGTGAATACCGGTTTCCACGTTGGTCAGCGTCACGCTGGCATTGGGCACGGCCGCTCCGCCGGCATCTCGCACAAAGCCGAGGACGGACGCGGTATCAAACTGCGCCCGCGCCGCAAACGGCAGAAAGAGGACGGCGGAGGTGGCAAGGGAGAGCGGCAAGACACGGGAAAAACGCAACGTGGAACTCCTGGAAATTGGACGGTACCTTCAGTATGGCCGCCGGTTTGCCCGCACAGGTTGCGGTACGGTCAATTCCGCAACGCGGCAGCCGGCAAGTACGGCCGAGGCGAGAGTACGCCTCCCCTAGCACGCTCGTCTCGTTTCCACGCCGTTTCTTGCGAAGTGGCGAGCGTTGCACGTTCAAGACCGCATGCGCCCGTGAACGCTAGGCCGGCGGTGTACCTGGCGGACGCCTGCCGACATGGCACCGATTGACCTCCCGGCAGAAGTGCACACGCGGCATCAGGCACCGCTCGCCTGCTGCCGCGCTACAGTTTGCGTGAGTACAGCAGCATGCCGGAGAACTGCGGCTTGTCTGCCGGGCCGGAAATGTCGATCCAACCGGTATTGTTCTCCACCAGCGTCATGCGGCCGGCACCTTCCAGTTTGCCGTTGCGAGTCACCTTGTAAAGGAGCACCTGCGGCCCGTCGGCAGTCAGACTGATGGTCATAGGTACCTTAAGCGAAGGCCGGTGGATCTCCATCGGTTTGCCATCGATGTGGCCTTTGACAACCTCCTGCAGCGAAGGGATTTCCCACGTAATGCTGCCATCCGCACCGACGGTGAAGCGGTAGTCATCGGCAGCCTGGCCCTTTGCTCCGGGCATGCTGCGCTGCTCATTCAGGATCCAGGTTCCGTTCCATGGACTGGCGTGCGTGGTGGCACGGAATGGGCTCTGGGCCGGTGCATGAATGAAAGGCAGAGCGAGGACGCCCGAAGCCGCGAGCAGTGGAAGGACGGAAGCGAGGCGCATGCACCTGTGACGAACGGGCGCGCGGTTGGTGAGATACTACTGCACGCTGCCTTCAATCCCGTCGCCGTCCGGGCCGTCGAGTTCGGTTTCCATGCCGCTGCGAATGGCTTCCAGGAAGTCTTCCGGGTCAACTTCTTCGTCGTGCTGGGCGTGCGCTTCGGCAATGTGCCGCGCCAGGTCGGCCAGCAAGACACCCCACGATGCGGGCTCTTCCCACATACCGAAGGCCAGCGCCACGTGCTGCTCCCCGCCCGCAATCCACACGCGCAGAATCTCCATGGAGCGTGGGTCTTTCATGGCGGCGGCGGGAATGCGGAGTGCGTCTTTCTGGCTCATAGTGCAAAGAATAATTCCTGACACTTATCCACACCCGCTACGAGGAACCTTCCACAGCAAATTCCTTAGCTGGCGCGGGTGAACTCCACTTATCCTTACCGACCGAAAGGAAAACCGGGCTCAATCCTCAGGCAAGCGGTATTCTCCACATGGAAGCGGTGCATATCGAGTCCCAGAGGTGATGTAAATTGGCGACTTTCATGCACATTGTCGAACGGGACGGCCTTCCCGCCTCAGTTCACACTGAGCGTGTGATCCTCGGTGCCATGCTCTCCGACCCTGTCGCTGTGGTCGATGCGACGGCAAAGCTTAGAAGTGACGACTTCTCCCTTGACTCACACCAGCGCATTTATATGTCTATGCTCGAACTCTCTGAGCTTGGCCATGCGATTGATTTCATCACGGTCTCCGATGTTCTTCTCAGAAAGAAAGAACTTGAGGCGGTTGGTGGGCGGTCGTATCTCATTTCTCTTACAGAAGGACTACCGCGACATCTAGCGGTCGAGAATTACGTTCAGATCGTAAAAGATCGCTCGATCATGCGCCAGTTGATGCAGGTGTGTGAACGCGGCCTTAACGAAGCTGCTGACCAGAGCAAGGAGTCACTTGCTGTGCTCGGGGATGTCGAGCAGCGGCTGCTAGAGATTTCTGAAGGTGCCATCAAGCGCGGCTTCTCCGACATCGGTCAGATCGTCAGCGAGAGCTTCGGCTCCATCGACCAACTCTACGAGCAGGGTCGCGAAATTACCGGCCTGGAGACGCACTACACCGAGTTCGACCGCATGACCAGCGGCCTGCAGAAGAGCGACCTAATGATCATTGCCGCGCGCCCCTCCATGGGCAAGACGGCGTGGGCCATCAACATTGCGCAGAATGCGTCCGTGCGTGACGGCAAGGTGGTCGCGGTGTTCTCACTGGAAATGTCGAAGGAATCACTCCTGCGGCGCCTTTTGGCCAGTGAAGCGCTGGTGAACAGCCGCAAAATCCAGACCGGCTTTCTGCCGCGCGAAGACAAGCAGAAGCTCATCAACGCGCTGGACCGGCTGATGGGCTCAAAGATGTTTATCGACGACACGCCCGGCATCACGCTAACGGAGATGCGCGCAAAGGTGCGCCGCCTGAAGCAGCAGGAGGGCGCGCTGGACCTGATCCTGATCGACTACCTGCAGCTGATGACGATGGCAAGCACCGGCCCCGGCGGACGCCGCCCGGAGAACCGCAACCAGGAGGTTTCGGCCATCTCGCGCGGCCTAAAGGCCCTCGCCAAGGAGATGGGTGTACCCGTCGTTGCGCTGTCGCAGCTAAGCCGTGGCAGCGAGCAGCGGCAGGGCGACAAGAAGCCACTGCTGAGCGATCTACGCGAGTCCGGCTCCATTGAGCAGGATGCCGACGTGGTCTGCTTCATTCACCGCGAGGAGTACTACGACCGCGAAAACGAGGACATCAAAGGGCAGGCGGAAATCATCATCGCCAAGCAACGTAACGGCCCGACTGGGTCGATTAAGTTAGCTTACTTGTCGGATTACACGCGCTTCGAGAACCTGGCGGCCCCGGGCACGGGCGGCAGCGACTACTAACCGCAACAACAGCCAACAGCAAAGCCCCGGCGCAGACGATTGCACGGGGCTTCTCACATGCAAACCTAAATCTGACCCGACGATGCCGGGGCCGAGAAAGCCGCTGGCTCGTCCAGATGCTTGGGCGGTGTCATTGCGCCAATTTGCTGCAGGATGCCGACCTCGTGCGAGGCGCCCCAACGCTCCACGATCTTTGCGTCAGAGTTGAATTTGGAAATCTGCATGCCGCGCACCTTGATCTTCTTGCCGGTGGGCGCAAAGCCGTTGAACGGGCCTTCGTGCGTGCCGGTAATGGTGTACGCGAAGCCCACGTTGTCGTCATCCGCCAGCATATGCTCGACGGCGATCTTGAAGTCAGGAAAGGCAGAGTGGAATTGCGTGAACCAACCCGCAAAGCCTTCTGGACCGGGGCCCTGGTCGTCCGCCGGATCGTGATCTTTCACGTTGGACGCCATCACTTCGTTCAGCCGGTCGAACTCGTAGCTGTTGATGATCTCGCCCATCTTCTTCTGCGCCGCGATGTTTGCTTCCTTGCTCATGTCGTGCTCCCGGCTGATTAGATGCGGAGAACGCGATGACGCGAATCGGTATAGGTTCACCGTCATCCTGAGCGGAGCGAAGGATCCCGATGATTCTGGCCCTGGTGTGACGGTGAGAGGCTTTCTCGCGAAAAGGCCAGACGCTGCATCGCCAACACAGGGTGCGGCAGGGATCCGTCGCTTCGCTCAGGATGACGACACCGCGAGGTGTCTGCCTGGCTACGGCGTGGCGCGGACTACTTCCACGTTGCCGGCAGCGGCAATGGTGACGGTACCCGCCGAGGCTGGCACAATCACGGCGCTGCTGCTGGGCAGCTTTGTTGTCACATCGCCCACGATGATTTCTGCGTCGCCGCGTAGTGCCACGAAGCATTGCGGCTTGCCTGCGGCGTCATCCAGCGTGATCGTCTCACCTGCCTGCATGGGGTAGCTTTCGACGGTGAAGTACTGCTCCCGGATGAGGCGCTTGCCGTGAGGAATGTTCTCTGCGGCGACTTTCCCTGCGCGCGTTTCTGCCTTGCTGACAGCGAGGCCGCGTTCCAGGTGCAGCTCACGCGGTCTGCCATAGTCGAACAGGCGATAGGTGATGTCAGAGGTTTGCTGCACCTCCAGGATGGTGACGCCCGGTCCAATGGCGTGCACCGTGCCCGCGTCCACAAACACCAGATCGCCCGCTTTGACGGGCAGGTGATTCAGCAGCCGCTCCATGCTGCCGTCAGCGATGCTGGCCTTCAGGTGGTCGACCGTGATGCCGGGCAGCAGACCGCACGCGACAGTCGCGCCGGGCTCCGCTTCCAGCACGTACCAGCACTCCGTTTTTCCGCGGCCTTCGCCCAGCGCCTCTGCCTCCGCGTCGTTGGGGTGCACCTGCACAGAGAGCTTGTCGTTGGGGAACAGCAGCTTCACCAGCAGCGGAAACTCGGCTTCTAGGGCAGCGCTGCCCAGCAGGGCCTCGCTTTCGGATTTGGCCAAGGCAGACAGCGTCTCGCCCGCGTGCGGGCCTTCGGCCACGGTGCTGTCCGGCCCGGTCAGCCATGCTTCGCCGATGGGCTCTGCTGTCTCTGGCAGGGCAGACTTGGGGTACCACGGCGCGAGGTCAGGACGGCCCCAGGTGCGGGCGGAGAACGTGGGCTGCAGGCGAAACGGACTGAGGCTGTTCATCGAACTCTATTGTGCTTCAGCCGTGGTCCATCGTGATGCCCGTCAGGTAAGGCTTCTATCAAAACGCTTGTTTGCGGGGCCGAGGAGTTTGCGGCTTCTTGCCTTCATCGCTGGCGTCCCATTCTTGCCTGCAACCTGCAAACAGTCAAGCACGGTAGGGAGCAGGGATGGCTCCTGCACGGATAAGTCGTAGAGGCCCTGCAGTGCAAACGTCTTGACAATGGAACTCGTCGCCGCAAGACATTGCTGAAGCCCACGCGCCGCACGCTGCCGTTCCTGCGTGTTCAGCCTTAGGCGTGGCAGCAACACCGCAAGATGCCAACGTACCTCCTGCTGTTCGCACTCTTCGAACAGGGTAAGCAGGACCCCAGCGAAGGGCTGCAGACACTCCGCTTGCGTATGGGAAAGCTTTTCCAGCGCATCTGCCGCCCGCATGCGCACGGTGTCTTGCTCGGCGAACAGGCATTGCACCAGATCCGGTGTCATGGCCGGCGATCGCACTACTTGCTCCACAACATCAGCCACCCTGCCGACGGTACGCCGGTCACCGTGCTGCAGCAGCGCGAGAAGCTGAGATGCGTGGGGCATCGCTACACTTGCATGACACCGCGCAGCGTGGCGGCCGCGCTCTCCGGCGTGATGTCGCGTTGCGGTGAACCCAGCAGCTCAAACCCGACCATGAATTTGCGCACTGTGGCGGAACGCAGTAGCGGTGGGTAGAAGTGCGCGTGCAGCTGCCACTCCGCGTGTTCCCCTCCATCAGCGGGCGCGGGGTGGAAGCCCATGCTGTACGGGAACGGCGTATTGAAGACGCGGTTGTACCCGGCGGTGACGCGGTGCAGCATGTCGGCCAGGTCTGCGCGTTGCGGCTCATTGAGCGCAGCCATGCGGGTGACGTGTTCGCGGGGCAGCAGCAGCACTTCATACGGCCACACCGCCCAGAAGGGCACCACCGTCGCCCAGCTCGCGTTCTCCGTGACGATGCGCTCACCTGCAGCGAGTTCGCTCCGCAGGTACGCCTGCAGCATGGGTTCGCCGTGCTGTTGCAGGTAGGCGGTTTGCGTCATGAGTTCCGCGGCGGGATCGTCCGGCACGTGCTCCGTGGCCCAGATCTGGCAGTGCGGATGCGGGTTGCTCGCTCCCATCATCGCTCCGCGGTTCTCAAAGATTTGCACGTAGCCTATGCCGGGCATCGCCGCCAGCTCGGCTTCCTGCTGTGCCCACAGATCCACCACCGGTTGTATGTCGCTGACGTCCATCGTCGCTAGCGTAAGGTCGTGCCGGGGGCTGAAGCAGAGGACGCGGCAGGTACCACGCTCCGTTTGCGCGCGCAGGAGACCGGTACCGCTACTGTCCTCGTTCACAACTTCGGCGTCGGGCTTCAGAGCGGCGTAATCGTTGGTGAAGACGAAGGTGCCGCTGTAGTGCGGATTGCGCTCGCCGCCCGCGCGCGGGTTGCCGGGGCACAGGTAGCAGGTGGGGTCGTACTGCAACGCTGCGGGAGTGGCGGTGTCTTCCGTCTGGCCTTGCCAGGGCCGCTGCGTGCGCTGCGGAGACACCAGCACCCACTGGCCTGCGAGCGGATTCCAGCGGCGGTGCGGCGTTTTTGACAGGAGATCGTTCACGCTACGCCTCACCCTTCCGCGCTGCCAGCCTGGCCAGCGCACCGTCGGCCGCGGTGCAGATGTAGATTTCTGCTGCGGTCTCGTATTCCGCCTGGTAGGCCGCGCGTAGTCCGGCAGCAAACGCACTTGCGTGGGCTGACTCCACCAGGTTCACCGTACAGCCGCCAAAGCCGCCGCCGGTCAGCCGAGCCCCGTAGCAGCCCTGCTGCGCTAACGCCGTGCTCACGAGGAAGTCGATTTCCGGCACGCTGTCCTGGAAGTCGTCACGCTGGCTGGCGTGGGACGCCGTCATGGCCGTGCCCAGACGCCCGGCATCGCCTGTGCGCATGGCTTCCGCAGCTTGGCGTACCCGTGCATTCTCGGTAATCACGTGCTTGCAGCGAAGGTATACGTCGTGCGAAATGCCGCCGCGTACCGCGTCCAGCTGCTTCATTGTGCTGGCACCCAGGTCCGGAGTGTCGGGGTAACGTGCGCGAATGGCGGCCTGCCCCGTCTCCAGCTCTCGGCGGCGTACGCCGTAGTCGCCCGTAGCAACGGAGTGCTTCACCATGGAGTTGGCAACCACAACGCTGCACCCGCCCAGGTCACCTGTATTCATCGGCAACAGGTCGTATTGCAGGTCGCGCGTATTCAGCAGCAGAGCGTGACCGGCCGTGGCGGCGGTGACCACAAATTGGTCCATGATGCCGCATGGCGAACCGACATAGTTGTTTTCAGCGCGTTGGCAGAGCAGCGCAATCTGCTGCTCAGGCAGCGTTACACCGGCGTGCTGCAGCAGTGCCACGGCTGTGGCCACTTCAATGGACGCGGACGAACTCAACCCGGCGCTCAGCGGTACGTTGCCATGCAGATGCAGCGAAAACGGCGGCACCGTAATGCCGAGCGCCAGGATTTCGCGCAGGACGCCGACAGGGTAGTCGCTCCACTCACCCAAGGCGGCAGAGTGGTCGTTCGCGCTGCTTTCGCGCGCACCCGGGAAACTGTCGGAGGTAAAGGTGTATTCCGCGTCGCCCGGCGCAATGTCGGCGTTCGTTTCGTACGGAATGGCAATGGGTAGCACCAGGCCGCCGGTGTAGTCGGTGTGCTCGCCGATCAGGTTGACCCTGCCCGGTGCTGCATAGGTCTGTTGCGGGTTGGGTGCGGTGCTCAACGCGTGCGCTGCCTCGTGCCCTATGCTACGCCGTGTGGTGCGGCAGCCGCGCCTGTTGCTCGTGAGGTATGCTGGTCTGCGCA
Organism: uncultured Terriglobus sp.; assembly: GCA_964242065.1. GTDB lineage: Bacteria > Acidobacteriota > Terriglobia > Terriglobales > Acidobacteriaceae > Terriglobus. Next base: position 30,717 of record CAXTBQ010000017.1, read on the forward strand.
TCCCAAGACCCTGCCCTGTGGAGTTCCTGATTATGCGACGCTTCCTTGCCTGCACACTCGCCCTTGCCGCGCTTGCTCCACTCGCCCCTGCACAGAAAGGCAATGGCCTGGCGCTGACACCGCCCATGGGCTGGAACAGTTGGAACTGGTTTGCGCGCAAGGTGACGCAGGAGGATGTTAAAAAGGCCGCCGATCTGATGGTGTCAACCGGCATGCGTGACGCAGGCTACGTGTACGTCAACATCGACGACACTTGGGAGGGCACGCGCGACAGCAGCGGTGTGCTGCGCACCAATGAGAAGTTCCCCGATATGAAGGGCCTGGCCGACTACGTGCACAGCAAGGGCCTGAAGCTGGGCATCTATAGCTCACCCGGCGACCAGACCTGCGCCCGTTTTGAAGGCAGTATCGGCCACGAGCAGCAGGATGCAGACCTGTACGCGGGCTGGGGCATCGATTACCTGAAGTACGACCTGTGCGGCTTTCGCAAGGAGATGACAGCTAAGGCACCCGGCGACGATGCCGTCGCCAAAGCCGTGCAGGATAAGATGATGCGCGACGCCTACGAGAAAATGCATCAGGCGCTACTCAAGACAGGCAGGCCCATCGTCTACAGCCTGTGCCAGTACGGCTTCGATTCGGTGTGGCAGTGGGGGCCGGAGGTGGGCGCAAACCTGTGGCGCACCACGGGTGACGTGCAGGCAAACTGGCAGAGCATCGCCCTGATTGCGGAGACGCAGGTGGGGCTGGCCAAGTACGCCGGTCCCGGCCACTGGAACGATCCGGACATGCTGGAAGTCGGCAACGGCAGGCTTACCCCCGATGAAAACCGCACCCACATGGGCATGTGGGCCATGCTTGCCGCGCCGCTGCTGGCGGGCAACAACCTGACGGAACTGACGCCGGAGGTGACATCCATCCTCCTGAACAAGGAAGTCATCGCTATCGACCAGGACGCGCTGGGCAAGCAGGCCGATCGCGTCTACAAAGAAGGCCCCGTGGAGATCTGGTCCCGTCCGCTCTCCGACGGCGGCCACGCGCTGGCAATCATCAACTTTGGCGAGGACTTTACGTTTCTGCGCGGCGTCGATCTGCACCTGAAAGAAGCAGGCATCCGCAGCAACGCCACGGCGCATGACGTATGGGGAGCGAAGGACCTGGGCAGCCTGCAGGCCGGCTACAAGGGCGGGCTCAAGCGGCACGAGATGCTGCTGCTCCGCTTTGCCAAATAGAGCCGGTACTAGTGGGGTCCAAAGGTTTCGATTGCAGCTTCAAGCACACGGTCCGTTCCGTTGGCGATATCGAGCTGTGTGCGACGGATGGTTTGATCCGGCACGATGCCGACACCTACAAACTCCGTGCCGTTGGGCAGTGAGTCATGCTTGGTACAGACCCGGGCCGTCCCGCCTCCCGGCAGGTCAAAGGTCAGCGGCTGGCCTGTACTGCCGCCCGTGGGCTCGCCCAGGATGATGCCGCGGTGGGCTGTGCGGAACACCGCGGCCATATCCTCACCGGCTGAAAACGTTCTTTCGCTCACGAGCATGGCAACGGGGCCTGCAAACTGATGTACTGCGTCAGGCTTTAGTACGTCCTGGTCAAAGGTTTGCGGTGTTTGCGGCTTGCCCCAAGCCTGGTATGTGGCAATCCAACGAGTGGATTGCGCACGCGGTGCAGCTACATCTGCCTTGAGGAGCGTTGCCAGAATGTGTGCTCCGACAGCGTCACTGCCCCCGCCATTTTCCCGTAGATCAAGAACGATGCCTTTGGCGGTTCTCAGTTCTTCCCAGTGGTTGTCCCACTCATGCGCTGCGGTATCGTCGTCAAAACCGTTGAGCGCCACATATGCTATGCCGCCGGGCAGCATGCGAAAGGTAAACAACGCGAATCGCTTGGACGCCCAAGCGGTCACTCGAAACGTGTGGGTGCTTTGCGCACCCGCAGCGGAGCGGACCTGCAACACAACTGTTGACCCAAGTGGTGCACGCAGCAGGCTGCGGTAGTAAACGCGTGAGTCGCGGTCCTGCTGCGTCGACGCTGAGACATAGGGTGCAATGTTTGCTTCTGCCCAAAGCTTCACCGGTTCGCCATTGATTTGCAGGATCTCATCGCCGGGCTGCAAGCCTTGCATGTCGAACGAAGCATCCCGGGTGCCGGTGACGAGTACCTTGCCGTCAACGAGCGCGGTCTCAATGGCAAGGCGGCCACCGAGCAGCTGTTCCGGAGGATTTACCCCGGTATGGCCGTCCTGCAGCAGCGCATAAAACTTCTCCAGTACGTGGTAATAGTCGGCTGTGGTATGCGTCGCTAGCACGAGTGGCAAGTAGGTGCGGTAGGCCTCATCCCAATCGAGTGCAGGCACGTGCCAGAAATTTGCAAACCCAAACTTAGCTTCTGCCCACAACTCTGAAAGACCAGCGGCCTTGTCGGCATCGCTGATGTTCTCCTGATAAGGAGTTTTGAAGGCTGTCGTTCCCCAACGCTTGTTGTCTGACACTTGTTTGGCTGGTTGCGCGGAAAGGCACAGTGAACTGAGTGCAAGACCAGCAAAAACAATTTGCGCATACCGATTCATGCGCCCATAGTAAGCACTTCAGGGTGATTGCGTCATGCCTAATGCGCATGCCCGGCGTGCGAGTGCGTTTCCATGCTGCAGAATAGGCTTGGCCGGTGGCTGAAGCGGCATAGGCCATCTTCTTCCGGCTGGATGGTGGTGTGCTCAATGCCGAAATCGTTGTGCAGCATGATGCGGATTCGCTCCACCACAGCGGTGGTCTCCAACAGCGTATGACTGCCCGGCAGGGCCACGTGGCAACTCAGCAGGTGCTGGCCTTCGCCCATGGTCCACACGTGAATGTCGTGCACGCCGCACACGGGTTCCACGGCTCCGATGGACGCAGCCAGTCGCTCGGGATCGAGCCCACGGGGAGCCTTTTCCATCAGCACATCGGAGGCCTCACGCAGGATGCCCACTGCGGACCACAGAATGAACCCGGCAATCAGGATGGACACGATAGGATCGGCGTAGAGCCACCCGGTGTACCGCACAACCACACCGGCAATCACCACGGCCGCGGCGGAAAGCGCGTCACCCGCCATGTGGATGAAGGCAGCACGGCTGTTCAGGCTGTGCTTCGCATCGCCCGCCAGCGCCAGCGCGATCACCGTGTTCATCAGCACAGAGACCACCGCGACACCGATCATTAGGTTGCCGGCAATCGGCTCCGGATGGCGAAACCGCCCGACCGCGGCAAACGCAATGCCCAGCGCGATCACGACCAGCGTGGTGCTGTTGAACAGAGCGGTAAGCGTGGAAATGCGCAGGTAGCCGTAGGTGTGGCGGCCCCCCGCCGGCTTCTGCACCGCAGCGACTGCGTAAGCGGCCAGCCCCAGCGCGACCGCATCGCTCACGTTGTGCCCAGCATCTGACAGCAGCGCCAGCGAGTGCGACATCGATCCCGCGATCGCCTCTCCAGCGCAAAACAGCAGCGTTACCGCAAGTGAAATCCAGAGGCGCTTCCCGCTGGTGGGTCCGTGCCCATGTCCGTGATGGTGGTTAGAACCCACTCTGCGATTTTACTGCGTCACCTTGACAGGCCGTTTGGCGCGTGAGAGTCTCCTATCACTGCTTTATTGGAAGAATAACTACACTAAAGGTATATAAATGAACATTCAAACGATTCAAGAAGCTGAGACCGCAATTGGTGTCGGCTTAGAGACCCTCCGCAACCTTCCCTTCAACGACACTGTTTCAGATGCCCTGAAATTTCTTCTGCCCCCGCCGGGATTTCGACTCGCGGTCCAGTTGGAAGAGGACGGACGCAAAAAGCGAAATACCGCTTCTGTGACGAACTGGAATCATCTCTCGGGAGAGATCGTCATTTTCTTTGAGCAGATTTCTTCGGCAGTGCCGCAGGTTCCAGCCGGACTTTCAGACTTACCTCATACCTCCGCTACTGCAAACCTTAAGCCTGCGATGCCTGTTCTGCAGCCTGCACCAGTTGCCATCGTGCTTTCCGCGGGTACTGCTGACCAGGATCTGCGCGAGTGCTGCCAAGCGCTGGCGGAGGCGGAGAAGATGGGCCGCCAGTTCTATGCGATCAAGTGGTTCCGCGACTCCTACCTGCCTGAGCGTGGTTACGACTGGACGGCTTCCGTGCAGGATCGTCAGCGCGTGCTGAACCGGGCCATACAAGAGGGCTACATCGAAACGCAGACCATTCCCAACCCGAAGAACCCGGCGTTTCCGACAACCACGCTGCTCTTAAACCGTGAGAAGGCGAAAGACATGGTCGGCAGCCGCTTTCGTCCGATCACGTTGAGAGGTGAACCGCTTTCTGAGACGATCATTCGAGACAGGGGCGAGCGCTGAACCGCTACTTCTTGGATTCAAGTGCCTTCGTGAAGGCCTTTGTAAACGAAAAGGGAACGGAGGAGGTCACCCGTCTGTGCGAGCAGACGGCTGACCGCCTCCGCTTGATTTCCGCGCTCACCTTACTGGAGGCGCATGCGGCGCTCCGCCGCAGGCGACGAGCCGGGGATGTTTCACAAAGCGACCTGGAGGATGCACTCACTCAACTGAACGACGAGATGCGGCGCTCCACCCAGATGCCGGTTACACAGACGTTGCTACAGGCCGCGTACGAGATTGTCGGTAATTTCCAGCTTCGCGCGCCCGATGCGATCCAACTGGCTTCGGCGCTTTCCTTCATGGAAGAAGAACGTGGTATGCCGCTCATTTTCGTTTGCAGCGATGTGGAGTTGCTTCAGGCCGCGAGAGAGGCTGGATTACAGGTTCTGAACCCGGCAGTCTAGTCGCCGCGGCGGAGCCTATTCAGGCCGTTGAAGGCGGCAACCTTGTAGCACTCGGCCAGCGTGGGATAGTTGAAGACCGTCTCCACGAAGTAATCCACCGTACCCCCCAGTGCCATGACGGCCTGACCGATGTGCAGCAGTTCGCTGGCACCTTCGCCAATAATGTGGACACCCAGGATCGACTTGTTTTCGCGGTGGAAGATCAGCTTCAGCCGCCCGGTCGTATCGCCCCGAATCTGGCCGCGGGCGATTTCGCGGTAGTAGGCCACGCCCACTTCGTAGGGCACGTCTTCTTCGGTTAATTGCTCTTCCGTCTTGCCCAGAAAACTGATCTCGGGGATCGTCCAGATTCCGTACGGGTAGAAGCTGGGGTTCGACAGGATGGACTCATCGCCAAAGGCACGCGCGCCGGCGATGCGGCCCTGCTCCATGGATACCGACGCCAGCGAGGGGAAACCGATCACATCGCCCACGGCAAACACGCTCGTACACTTGGTGCGGTAGTCCTTATCCACCGGGATGCGGCCGCGATTGTCCGCCTCGACGCCGATCTTATCGAGCTGCAGTTCCTCCACGTTGCCCTGTCGACCGACGGCATACAGCAGAGCGTCGCCCTGGACCTTCTTCTTGCTTTCAAGTACCGCCGTGACGGTGCCGTCGTCATTTTCCACTACCGACTGAACCTCTTCGTTCAACCGCATGGTCACGCGGCTGTCGCGCAGGTGGTAGCTCAGCGCTTCCACGATCTCCTGGTCGGCAAACTCCAGCAGCCGCGGCCGCCGCTCAATCAGCGTGACGCGCACGCCCAGCGCGGCGAACATGCAGGTGTACTCCACGCCGATGACGCCGCCGCCCACCACGATCATGGTCTTCGGTAGCGCCTTCAGGTCCAGTACAAGGTCACTGTTGATGATGGTGGTGCCGTTGATGGGCACGGTGGCGCTGCTGGCCGGCTTGGTGCCGGTGGCGATGATGATGTTCTTCGCCTCGTAAACGCTTGATCCACGAGAGTTTGTTACGCGCAGGTGGGTCGCGTCGTCGAACGATGCGGTGCCCGTCAGCATTTCAATGTTGTTGCGCGAAAGCTGGGCTTCCGTTACGTCGATCTCGGTCTTGATGACGTGCTGCACACGGAAGGCCAGGTCGGCCATCGTAATGCGCTCCTTCACCCGGTAGTTCATACCGTAGATGGAGCGATAGTTATAGCCCGAAAGGTGCAGCACGGCTTCGCGCATGGTCTTGCTGGGGATGGTGCCAGTGTTGATGCAGGCCCCGCCCACCACCTCGCGCATCTCTACCAGGGCCACTCGTTTGCCCAGTTTAGCCCCGTAAATAGCGGCGCGCTGCCCGGCTGGGCCGGAACCAATGACGATCAGGTCATACACACTGCCCGATGCTGCGCTGCTCATGGCGATGGCGGCTTTCCTCTGGTTGGCAGGACGCTGCGCGCTCTTCCTTGCGGTTGGGTTGGGCTGCTTCTCCCCCGGAGGACGCCGCCGTTTGCGAGCGCTTTCCTGCCGGAGCTTCGAGCATCAGGCTACCACAGAGCACACGCCGGACCGGTACCGTCTGGGCGGGAAGGCACCCCAAGCGGTTGGACGTGGGAAAAAGATTTTGGCGGCTTATACTGCACTGTGAATGGTGCAGAGTACGGTCGAAAGCACGAAAAGTAAAGTGCTTTTTGCCTCTAAAAACGTGCTCTGGGCGTGCAAAAGCGTGCATTTAGCGTGTAGGAAACGTGTGTTTGACGAGCGGAAAGCCCCTATCGACACGCCTTGGACGGTGCGTTGCACGACGCTATTTGAGGATGGCGGTGAGCGGCTTGCCGTCCATGCCGGTTTGCGGCAGGCCTAGGATCTGGGCGATGGTCGCGGCCACGTCCAGGTTCGGAAAGCTGGGCTGCTCGCCAGCCTGCCGGATGGCAGCGCCGCTCGCGATGAAGATCTCCTGCATGAGCGGCCGCGTGTTCGGATAACCATGCGCGCCGGTCTGCGGCTCGGGCTGCTGGGCGGGCACGCGATCGCCGAACTTCCAGTCTTCCTTCGCATACACCAGCACGTCCGGCGCGGTGGAGTTGCCAGCCGGCAGGGGCCAGCCCTGGGCGGCGGCCTCGGCCTGCGTGGGCACGGAGTCGGTTGCCGGGCTTGCCGCAAAGGCGGCGCGTATCTTTGCATCCAGCGCGGGGTTGGCGTGTGCCTCGTAAATGTAGGCCACGCCGCCTTCCGCCAGCGCCGTGGCTTCGCTGGCCGTTATACCCGACGCGGACAGGATGGCGGCGGGGCTCGCGATGTGGTGCACGCTGCTTTGGCCGTGGTCGCTCACGATGAGAAAGGTCGTGCGGTCCATGTCGCCCGCCTCACGCACGGCGTCCACCACTTCCTTCACGCGGTCGTCCAGGAACGCAACTGTGTTGTCGCCGGCCATATTCTTGAAGCCATAAGCGTGCTCCGTGCTGTCCAGCGCCAGCAAGTGAAGCAGCAAGAGGTTCGGGTGGTGGTGCTTGATGGCGTACGTCGCGCCGCGCGTGTACAGGCGGTCGCGGTAGGGCTGTGACGGGCCGTGATTGAACTCCTTGAGTTCGTCCGCGGAGAGGCTGCCGTCGGCGAGCATTTCCTTCAGCAGCGGGCTGTTGGGTACGGTGGCCTCCGGCTGCTCGAAGAAGCTGTAGTCGATGCTCTTTGCATGCTCAATCGCAACCCAGTCCATCTCTGCCGTCACCAGGCCGGCATTGTGCGCAGTGTCGTACACGGTGGGCACGCGGACCAGCGCGGTCTTGTCCGAGTGAAACTCCACGTGCGGCTGCTTGCCCGTGCGCATGTCGACAATGCGGCCGTTAGCGATCAGGCCGTGCTTTGCCGGGGTTACGCCGGTGACCATGCTGGTGTGGTTGGGCCAGGTCACGGTCGGGTTCACGGGCTGCATGCTCGTGGCATACGCGCCGGACTTCATCAACGTATGCAGCGTGGGCACCGGCAACCTGGGGTCCTGCAGTAACGAGGCGCCAAACGCGTCCAGGCTGACCACGACAACCATCGGCTTGCGCTGCACCGCAGTCTGCGCGGCTGCCGCGCAGCACGCCGTGAACAGACCGAAAAGAACCCCCTCCAACTTCCGTTTCATCGTTCCGCTCTCCGGGATGAGCATACGCGGGTTTTGTGTCGCGGAAGTGACAGGGCCCAAACACCGCGGGAGCGCACGCACCGGGTTTCAACCCTCATTCGATCGTTTCGCCACGATTCAGGCCTGCGGCCCAGGCCAGTCTGTGACGCGCCCGCCGCCGCGATCTCCTCCTGCAGTTCGATAGCGGCATACGGCCGTATCGGACGGCCCGCAGAGCTCTGCGAGCACATCAAAAAAGGCGTTACGCAGCAGAACTCAGGCCTGCGCGCTTGTGGCTCGTTCTCGCGTGTGTACTTCCACTAGCACGTTGATGAGTGTCATGGCTGCGGGCGTCACGCCGGGGATGCGGCTGGCCTGGCCCACGGTTTGCGGTCGCACGCGATCCAGCTTCTCCTGCAGTTCGCGTGAGAGGCCGCTAATACCGCCGTAGTGGAAAGTGGAAGGGATCCGGCGGGTTTCCGCTTTGCGCAGCTTGGCTATGGAGCGGCGCTGCTGGTCGAGATAGCCGGCGTACTTCAACTGTGTTTCCACCGCGCGGAGTTCGCTACGCAGAGGTGAGAGGAGTGGCTCCTCTGCATAGGGCAGGAGTTCTGCTGCTTCCAGCAGCCGCGGACGCAGCACTGGAATCAGCATTTCAATGCGCAGCTCAGGACGTTTCAACAGATGTGAAAATGTTTGTCCTTTGACATCCTGCGCTTGCACTGCGGGATGCATTTCCGGCTCTGCAACTGCGTTTCGCCTGTCCGCATTGGGCACCGAGATCTCTTCAAGTGGGTTCTCCCGGCCGGTGTGTTCCACCTTTTGCAGAAGAGCGGATTGGGCAACCGCCGTCATTTCAGCAACCATGGAACTGTCCACACGCGCGGTTTCCAGCAGCGCTGCCATGGCAGCCATGCGCGCCTGCCGTGCCTGGTAGGCGGCCCACGCTTCATCGTCAATCAGGCCCAGCTTGCGGCCGTACGGTGTCAAGCGACAATCGGCGTTGTCGATTCGCAGGTGCAGCCGGAACTCCGCGCGCGAGGTGAACATGCGATACGGCTCGTTGGTGCCCTTTGAGATCAGGTCATCAATCAGGATGCCGGTATAGCCTTCGCTGCGGTCCAGCGTGAAAGGGGGCTCACCCTTCACGGCAAGGGCGGCGTTGATGCCTGCCATCAGCCCCTGGCAGGCCGCCTCTTCATAACCGCTGGTGCCGTTGATCTGGCCTGCGAGAAAGAGCGCGTCAATGCGTTTCACGCGCAACGTGCGGTCCAGTTCCGTGGGATCGATGCTGTCGTACTCAATGGCATAACCGGGCCGCAGCATGGTTGCGCTCTCCAGGCCGGGTATCGAGCGCACCATGGCGAGCTGCACATCGGCGGGCAGGCTGGTGCTCATGCCGTTCACGTAAATCTCATCGGTGTCCAACCCCTCCGGTTCCAGAAAGAGCTGGTGCTGCGCCTTGTCCGGGAAGCGCACGATCTTGTCTTCGATGGAAGGGCAATAGCGCGGCCCGATGCCCTCAATCTGGCCGGAGTACATGGGCGACCGGTGTACATTTGCGCGGATCAACTCCAGCGTTGCCGGTGTGGTGTTCGCGATGTGACACGGTACCTGCCGCAGTAGCGGAATACATTTCGACCGCAACGAAAATGGCGTTGGATCGGAGTCACCCGGCTGCTCGGTAAAGCGTGACCAGTCGATGGTGCTGCCCAGCAGGCGCGGCGGCGTACCGGTTTTCAGGCGGGCTGCGCGCAGGCCCAGCCGCTTCAAGCTTTCGCCCAACGTGACGCTGGCGGGTTCATTCGGCGTACGTCCGGCACTGGTCTTCTGCTCGCCGCAGTGGATCAGGCCGTTCAGAAACGTGCCGGTCGTGATGACCACAGCCCTTGCGCGAAGTTCGCTGCCATCGCGCAAACGCAGGCCGACGCAACGACGATCCCAGGTACCCGCTTCGTGTGAATGTGAGCCATTCTCGGTGGTCGCGTCCGTACGGTCTTCCAGCAGCACGTCCGCGACCTCTGCCTCCAGCAGCGACAGGTGCGGAATAGCCTCAAGCATCTTGCGCATCACAACGCGATACTGCCGCTTGTCGCACTGTGCGCGCGGCGACCACACGGCGGGTCCACGCGACGTGTTCAAAAGGCGAAACTGGATACCGGAAGCGTCCGCCACCAGGCCCATCAGCCCGCCCAGCGCATCCACCTCGCGCACGAGATGTCCCTTTGCCACGCCGCCAATGGCGGGGTTGCAGCTCATCTGCGCGATCAGGTCGAGGTTCAGCGTGAGCAGTGCCGTCTCAAGGCCCATGCGCGCCGCGGCCGCAGCTGCTTCACAGCCGGCATGCCCTGCGCCCACCACCAGAATGTCAAATGGCCCGGTTCCGCTCACAGCTTCATTTTACGATTGCAACGCTTCGGCTGTGCCCTGGGAGAGAGTTTCACTATTCGAAGCGGGGCAGGTGGCGCAGTTCACTCAGAGGCACCGGTTCGGTGGGGCAGCCGGCGCGTAGCCAGCCACGGAGGCCGCCTTCGATGACGCGCACGGTCTGTCCGCGCTGCTCCATGACATGGGCAATGCGGATGCTGGTGGCGTCGCGCACGCAGGAGCAGTACACGTAAATATCGCACTCCGGGGCCAGGGTTTCACGCAAGGCGTCCAACTCCACGCCCAGGCGGTTTGGCTCCACGCGGATGCTGTTCTTGATGCGCTGCATGCCGGGGTCGTAGTAGCCGTGCGAGCGCACGTCGGCAATCACGATCGGCCGCTCCGGGTCAGGATTTTCAAGCCGGTCGCGCACCTCATCCACAGACGCTCGCTTAACGTTCCGGTAACGGCGGTCGCGCACTTGCACAAACAGCCACATGCTGGCATAGCCCGCGGCCACCAGCAGGGCAAGGCTCAGAGCCACGTGACCCACCACCGCAAGCGCGCCTGTCACCTGCCGGATGGAATGGCTCAGAAAGAATCCGGCTCCGCTCCACACCAGCACATGCAGCGCGGCACCCAGCACGTCAAGCCGCCAGAACTTCCATGCGCGCATGTGCAGGCTGCCCGCGAGTGGCGGTGCCATGCTATTCAGCCCGGGAATAAAGCGGGCAATCAATAGGACGCGCGGGCCGCGCTCGTAGAAGAAGTCGGCCGAGCGGAAGATGCAGTGTTCCGGGTCCATGGTCACGCGGCAAAGCTTTGACAGCAGCCACCAGCCCGATGCGCGGCCGCCCGCGTAGAGCAGTGACGCTCCGGCATTTTCGGCCAGGATGGCGACCGGCACCAGCCAGTACAGGCGCAGCGAGCCGCCATGCGCCGCCGCACCGCCAAGCAGCAGTGCCAGACTCACGGGCAGGGGCAGGCCAAGGGCCGAAACAAACAAAAGCGCGGCAACGGAAACATAGCCATGCGCCGCAACCCATGCCGCCACACTCATACCACTTCCCAACTCGCTGTTTCATCTGTTCAGATGCGGGAGGCGACCCGGCGGCACAGAGAAGTACGCTACGAACTTTCAGCCAACGATGCGACCGGTGCCGCATCCAAACCGCTTTTGAGGATGGCCGCGATGGCGAACGAACAACAGGGGGATAGAAATCGCGACGGGGCAGAACCAGTGTACGGCCCGGCCTATTCGGCCCGGCAGGACGACCCGGAAGAGCGTCACCGGGTAGACATGCCGCCGGCAACGCCCCGCACCGCACCAGGCGCGGCTCCATCGCCCGCTGAGGCCTTCGACGGTCCTGCGCCGCCCTATACCGCGCCCTATCCGCCCTATCCGTCTGATGTGCCCTACACCACGCCCATCCCGGCAAATGTGGCGGCGGCTCTCGCGTACCTGGTAGCCCCTGCGGTGGTTTTCCTGCTGCTGCCGCCCTACCGGTCCAACCCGCTGCTGCGTTTTCATAGCTGGCAGGCCATTTTCTACTTCATTGCCAGTGTGGCGGTGCGCGTGGTGGAGCAGTTGCTTGTGTCCATGCTGCCTTCCGCGGTTGCGTTCACGGTAAGCGGCCTGCTGGCGCTGCTGCTGCTGACCGGATGGATCGTAGCTGTGATTCAGGCGCTGGGGGGCAACCGGTGGCAGATGCCGCTGATTGGGGAGTACGCTGAGCGCACGGCCAGCACAACCAGCGCGGGGGGTTGACGCTTACCAGTCAAGCCGGACGCCGGCCTGCAGGCGGCGTTCGCGCGCCGGGCTGTCAGCAGAGCTGGTAGCGACGCCGAAGGGGCGGCTGGTGAGGCCTTCGGTCGCGACCGTGGCGGCGTCCTGAAAGACCAGCGGCGTCACTCCGCTCACCGGTGTGCCCGGCAGAAATGCCCGCTGCTCGACGGCAGTTACGTTTACGTGGTTGAGCAGATTGAACGCTTCGGCGCTGAGCCGCAGCTGCAGACGCTCCCCTGCTGCGAAGACGCGGGAAATGCGCAGGTCAGTATTGGCCGTCCAGGGTAACCGGAGGGTGTTGCGCCCTACGGAGGGCAGAGCCGTGGATCCGCCAGAGCCGTTCAGGCTTTCCCGGCCGCCAAGCAGCGCAGTGCCGCCGGTGATCTGGTAGCTGTACGGCCTGCCGCTCGCGACCAGGCACACGGGCGACAGGCTCCATCCGTTGACTATGGCCCGGGCAGCCCGGCTGCCGTGCAGATGGGGTTCCCACACGGCAGCCATGACGACGCGATGCCGGCGGTCGAAGTTGGACGGCGCACGGTCGTACAGCGGCTCCGCGGGGTCAAGCTGCGCATTTTCGTTCGGCACCGTGCCGGTGGATCGCACGTTGTCCAGCGCCTTGCCATAGGTGTACGCCAGCCTGCCGGAAAACCCGTGCGCCGCCTGCTGCCGCACCTGTACCGCAAGCGCGTTATAGGTGCCGTTGCCGTTCGAGAGGATCCCGGTGACTGGACCGAACGCGGATGTTTGCCGCGCCGTGTACAGCGGGATGTTGAACACCTCGCCGCCGCGTGCGCCCGGCTCTCCGCCGCTGCGCACGATGCGGAACGCAATGCGTGATGTGGAGGGCGCAATGTTCAGGTCCACGGTGTTCCCCAACTCGCGGTTCAGGCCGAAGATGTAGCTGGCATCCAGCGCCGTGAGGCCGGTGAGTTCCCGCGTGACGGAGACCTCGCCCGTTTGTACAAACGGCATCTGGAACCCCTTGGCGAACACCGTTGCCGCACCCGTGGCGGCCACCGGGCCAAAGGGAGCGCAGGCAAAGGTCGCCGGGTAGCCGAAGTTTGTGCCGGCCGAGGCGCAGCTGGGATCGATCACCGTGCGCGGCGTCAACCGCAGGCGCGTTTGGCTGGCCGGTTCCGCAGTGTTCTCCAGGGCCGCCTGCAGGGTGCGCCCGGGTACCTGGCCGAAGTGGACGCCGTAGCCCACCCGCACCACGGTTCGCTGCCCGGCGGCGTACGCGATCCCGGCGTGTGGCGCCAGGTTGTTCGTGTCAGAAGGCAGACTGGACGAAGCGGCGAAGCCGCCGGTGGTCGAGAGCAGCACAGCGTCCAGGGCAGCATTAGGGTGCTGCGCGGGGGGTAGGCGGCTGTACTCATACCGCACGCCGAGCGCAAGCCGCAGCTTTGGCGTGGCGCGCCAGCTATCGGCGGCAAAGGCGCTCAACTCACCGGTGTGGAAGCGTGTTTCCGGCACCGATCCAAAGCTCTGCGTAAAACTGCGAAAGCAGAACAGGTGCACTGCCGCATAGATGGATGGGCAGCCTCCGTTGGGGTAGCTGGTGCTGGCGTAGGTGAAGTCCGTGATGAAGTCCACCAGGCCGCCCGCGCGGCCATCCGTGGTGCCGCTGGTGTAGTCATAGGCTCCGGCGGAGGCGTCGCGGCTGCCAATGCGCTCGTCCACGGCACTGAAGTCCGCGCCCAGGGTGACGGCGTGCGCCCGGCCGTTGAAGCTGAGGCCGGCCGCGGCTTCTGAGCGCCGCTCCTCCGGCTGCCTGCGCGCGCCGAGCGCCGCGGCGTTGCCAAACGTGAAGGCACCGGCGATGGACACCTCGGGAACCGCGCCGTCCGGGCCGGTGTGCGGTTCGGGAGCGAGCGGTGCCGGAGTCTCCGCGAAGCTGGCATCGCGGCTCCACTCCGCGCGCAGCGTTCCCAGCCAGCGTGCGGAAAGCGCGGTTGCCGCGTGCAGCAGGACCGAGTCGGTGTGGGTGGAGAGGTCGCCGAAACTGGCCCGTCCGCGCGGCACCACCGGTGCGCTGCGCTGCCCGCCCGGCGAGCGGAACCGCACCCGCGCCCACTCCACTGCGACCGTGCTCCGCGAGCCAGGCTGCCAGTCCAGCCGGGGAAACAGCGCGAATTCGTCCGCTCGTCGGCTGACTGGCCCCGTGAGGCTATCGAGAAACGTGAGTGCCCGCGCCGTAGCCGCCGCATTTACACCCCTGTTGGCCAGCAGTGCCGCTTGAATGGCGGACAGGTTGTAGAAGTTCGGGTCGCTGGGCGAGGAGATGCCCGGAAAGCTGCGACGCTGGCCCTCCCCTGCCGCAAAGCCAAACAGCCGCGATCGCAGCAGCGGGCCACCCACCGAGCCACCAAACTGCTCCCGAATGTCGCGCGGCTTGACAGGCGCCGCCGCCGGTGTGCCGCCGTTGTACCGCGTGCTTACCGCAAACGGGTTTGCCGCACCCACACCGCTGTTGCGCAGCAGAAAGAACGCGGAGCCGTGCGCGGCAGCCTCGCCCCGGCGTGAGACCGTGTTGACCGACCCGCCGGCGTCGCGGCCGTTGCCTGTGCCCTCGCCCACGGCTCGCACCTGGAACTCCCGCACGCCCTCCTGCGCCACCGTGAACGGCATGGCGCGTCCGCCACGCGGTTCGCCGTCAAAGGCCCGCCGCAGCGAGAGGCCATCCAGCAGGTATTGATTGTGCTGCGGGTCCAGCGCGCGCACGGAGAGCCGCGCGTTGTCAGTATCGGACGCGGGCTCCGTGCTGTCGCCCGCGCCGTTGCTGTCCGCCGGATCGGCCGGGACCGACTCGTCCGCATCCACCAGCGGCGTCAGCAGAGAAAGGCTCTGGAATCGGCGGCCGTCCAGCGGCAGCTCTTGCAGTTCGCCGGGGGAAAGGTCCTGGTTGACCGGCGGGTCGAACGCCGCCGGACTCTCCACTGCCGGGACGTTGACGGTCTGCGAAGCCGCTCCGATTGCCAGCACCGGCGCAAGCCGGGTGGTGCGGCCCAGTTCGACATCCACCGCCTCCACCTGCAACTGCCGGAACCCGGCGGCCTGCACGCGCAGGCGGTAGGTACCGGGTGGCAGAGCGGGCAGCAGGAACTCACCCAGCCGGTCGGCCTGGGCGCGCAGAATGGTGCCTGTGGAGGGGGTCTCCAGAAAGGCCTGCGCACCTGCGATTGCCGCACCCGAGGGGTCGTGCACCACCCCGCTCAACGCGCCCGTCGTGGCGTCCTGCGCGCATAGCGGCGCAGCGCACAGCAGCAGCGCGGGTGCAATCACAACGCGAGGACAGGAAAAGCGCAGCTGCACACACTCCAAAAGTTTGCCGAGCGAGGAAGCGACGGCAGGATCGACAGTCCGGAGAACGACTCAACCGGCGGCTACGAAGCGTCGTCGAGCAGCGCCGGAGTAACGCGCGGGCGGTGTAAGAGGAGCCTACCGGCAGCAGTCCCCGTTTGCCAAGCAGACAGTAAAAACCCACATCTGCTTCGCAGATATGGGGCACCCAACCCGAACAAGAGGCTCGAAATGGGTGCCCCCACATCTCGGCTGCGAGATGTGGGGTTCTTCGATGAAAGAGCTGCCTAGAAGTGGAAGCGTCCGCCCACCTGCACCTGGCGCGTGCTGTACGCCAGGTTGCTGTTGACCGCGGTGCGCGTGCCGAACACAGGCTGATTGGCCGAGTTGGTGTTGAAGGTGAGCGTGTTGCTGGTGGCCGAGGTGCTGATGCTGTACGCGCTTGTATTTACCTGCGCCACGTTGTAGTGGTTGGCGATATTGAAGCTTTCGATCAAGAGCTCGAAATTCATGTTCTCGCGCAGATTGAAGCGCTTGCTTACACGCAGGTCGGCCACCATGGTGCGCGGCTGCTGGAAGGTGTTGCGCCCGATGCCCGGGATGCGGAAGGCACCGTTGGACCCGTTCACGCCGCCGCCAATAGCGCTGACGCTGCCACCCGCGTCTGAAAGCGCCGTGGTTGGCGTACCGGTGCTACTGGCGGAGTACGGCAAGCCGCTTTGTCCGGCAAAGCTGGGCGAAATCTGCCACGCGTTCAGCACGGGTGCCAACGCGCCGTGAAAGTGCTTGGGGGTTTCATACGTCGCATACACCACCACCCGGTGCGGCACATTGGTGTCGGCATTGCCATAGTCCAGCAGTTGGTTCTGCGGGTCGGTGTAGGCGTTGGTGCTGGTAAACGTGGTGCCGTTTACGCCGTTGTCCAGCGCGTGGCTATAGGTGTAATTCACGTCGAAGCTCAGGCCGTTGGTCAGTTGGTGCTTCGCCTCCACTACGACCGCGTGGTAGCTGCTGCTGGCGCTGCTCACGATGTCCGTGATGGCAC
>CAXTBQ010000018.1:0-46986 GCA_964242065.1 uncultured Terriglobus sp.
GCACACACGTACGGAACTGCGGAGAGCAGCCCGGTGCTGCCCATGGACAGCACCGCGCCCCGCCGCACAATGGTTGGCAGCCACAGCACAAATCCGTACACTCCGATGCTCCACAGAAAAAATTGCAGCGAGATCAGCAACACGCGTCCGCTGAGCAGCACCTTCGCCAGTCGCTGGCTTTCGGAGTCTGCTGAATCAAAGACAGGCCTTTGCGATGCAATCTCCGCCTCCAGCGCCTGTGCGTCCGCTGGGTCCATCCACGGCGCATGGGTTGGCTTGTCCTTCATCAGCACCACCCAGCAGAACGCCCAAACCACTGCAGGCAAACCCTCAATAATGAATGTCCGTTGCCAGCCGAAGCGCTGGATGAGAAAACCTGTGATGATGGACATCCATAAAACCGTGACCGGATTGCCGAGCAGCAGGATCGTGTTGGAGCGCGAGCGTTCTGTCCGCGTGAACCAGCGCGTCAACAGCAGCAGCATGGCGGGAAATATTACCGACTCCGACACGCCTAACAGGAAGCGGACCACAGCCAGCGTCCTGTAGCTCTGCACCACACCGGTCAGCGCTGCCAGGCTGCCCCAGATCATCAGTATCCAGAACACCAGCTTCGAAGGCGAGACACGCCGCGTCAGCAGCATGCCCGGCACCTGAAACGCGAAATAGCCGAGAAAGAAGAACGCCCCCAGAAGAGCCGTCTGTTTGTCGGTAATGTGCAGTGTCTGTGCCAGCCCCGCCGCTGCGCCAAAGCCGAAGTTAGCCCGGTCCAGGTACGCCAGGCTATAGGTCACAAATACAACAGGAAGCAGGAGTGCGCGTTTCATGAGGGTGCTGGCATGCTAGCCGCTTGGCTGCGCGTTCTGCAATGTTCATGGCGAAGGTAACCACGCGCAGGCGTGGTCGATTGTGGGGTATAGTCGAGCCATTCCCACTTGTATCCGAGGTCATGATGGCTCCTGCATCACGGGTTCGTCTTGCTGCGCTTTTGTGTATTGGCTCGCTTTTTCTTCCATTTGCTTTGGCCCAGGAGCCGCAGTCGCAGCGGCCAAGCGAAGCCACACCGAGCAAGAACCCCGCCGGTCCCGCGCAGATCCCAGCGCAACCGAAGGACTCCGAGACGGAAGGCACGGTGCGCGCGAGTGGCCAAACGATTGCGTACCGCGCGGTGGCGGGGACCATCACGGTGGCCGGGACCGACCCGCAGGATGCCACGCTTGGCTTCGACGGCAAGCCGCTGCCGGACAGCGGTATCAAGCCGACCGACGAGGCGCCACCCACCGCGCGCATGTTTTACGCGGCCTACTTCAAGAAGGACGCGCCGCAGGAGTCGCGCCCCATCACCTTCATCTACAACGGCGGGCCGGGCTCGCCGACGATGTGGCTGCACATGGGCACGTTTGGCCCCAAGCGCATCGTCACGCCGGACACGCAGCACCAGACCGCTGGGCCGTACCAGATCGTGGAGAACGCGGATACGCTGCTGGACGTGAGCGACGTTGTGTTCATCGACGCGCCAGGCACCGGTCTGAGCCGCACCTTTGGCAAGGGCAAATCCGAGGCGTTTTACGGCATTGACGCGGACGGCCATGCCTTTGAACGATTCATCCGGCGCTTTCTGTCGAAGTACAACCGCTGGAACTCGCCCAAGTACCTGTTCGGTGAGAGCTATGGCACGCCGCGCAGCGCGGTGCTGGCGGCGGACCTGCGCTCCGTGGACCTGAACGGCATCGTCCTGCTGTCGCAGATCCTGAGCTTCGACAACAGCGTGGACGGCCCGCAGGCAAACCCCGGCGTGGACCAGGCCTACGCGCTGGCGCTGCCCACCATGGCGGCGACGGCGTGGTTCCACCACAAGCTGCCCAACCAGCCGCCCGCGCTCAAGCCGTTCCTGGACGAAGTGCAGAAGTACGCGCTGGGCGACTACATGACGGCGCTGCTGCAGGGCAGTGAACTGGCAGATGCGCAGAAGCGGGCCGTGGCGGAGAAGCTGCACGGCTACATCGGCCTGCCGGTGGACTACATCCTGAAGGCCGACCTCCGCGTGAATGGTGGCGAGTTCTCGAAGCAGCTGCGCGCGGACGAGGGCATCACAGTGGGCCGCCTGGACACACGCTATGCGGGGCCCGACATCGATCCGCTCGGGCAGAGCTCCGGCTACGACCCGCAGAGCGATGCCATCACCTCTGCGTGGAACACCGCCATCAACAGCTATCTGCACAACGACATGAAGTACGCCACGCAGGATACCTACCTGCTCAACGCAAGCGCCGGTGGCGAATTCTCGTGGAACCTGACGCACCGTCCGCCGGGCCGTGGCGGTGGCGGCGCGGGTGGCGCGGGCACGGTAGAAAATGGTGCGAATGTCATGCCGGACCTGGCCTATCGCATGAAGCTGAACCCAAAGATGAAGGTGTTTCTGGCAGGCGGCTACTACGACCTGGCCACGCCGTACTTCGAGGGCATCTACGAGATGCACCATCTGCCGATGGCGAATGCGCTGCAGGCAAATATCAGCTACAAGTACTACGAGGCCGGGCACATGATCTATGTGCGCGAGGACATCCTGAAGCAGTTTCACGATGACGTGGCGAACTTCATCCGCGGTACACAGAAACCGAACTGAGTTCAACTTCGCGAGCTTTGCCGCTTGCGTCCTAGTTTGTCATCCTGAGCGGAGCGCGCAGTCGAAGGACCTGCTTTCCTGCCGGCTGCATGGAATGCGGCTGAAAAGCAGGTCCCTCCACTCCGCTTCGAGATGACAAAGGAAGGGTGCTCGTCAGCTGTTCTCAATTCGTGTTCGATCCGCGTGGCTGTGGGGAGCGGCCACCGTGGCGCAGCCGCTCCCGCAGCCAGCCACCGATACGCACCAGGGGAAACAGGAAGAAGAATGGGCGGGGCAGGCGGCTGGTGAGTAAGGCGTCTGGCCGAAAGGCCCAGGTGCGCAGTTCCAACAGCAACTGCCGCATACCGCCGCCGAGCAGCAGACGCGAAAGATACACGGTAGTGGTGCCAAAGGGCAGGTCGTCCACTTCCTCCACCTCACCGCCGCGCTGCAACAGGCGTAGGGCTGAGCGACGCAGGTACTTTAGGACCGGGCTGCTTTCCAGCTCGCGCAGCAGCCTGCGCGGCAAGGGCAGATCAAACAGGTCATGGCACAGCAGCAGCGCCTGCCCGGCAGAGCGGCCGGCTTGCAGTTGCAGCAGCCTGCGATAGGTTTGCTCGCACGCATCAGCGTCATGCGGCAACAGGGCATACACATCGGCAAGCCATTTCAGGCGCATCCAGCCGTGCATGGCACCGTGGACGCACAGGTAGGCCAGCAGTGCGTCGGGCGCGAGCGTCTGCAACTGCTGACCGCCAGTGAGTGCGACGGCTTGCCGCTGCCCAGTTGCGAACACATCCTGCAGTAGCGGCAGGTCGGTCATGCGCCAATGCAGTTCCAGCTGCGCGCCGGTTTCGGCGTGAGTCCAGTCCATGGCCTTGCTGTAGCGGAACCAGAGCGTTTGCCGGTCGGCTGAGAGGTGCTCGATGTCGAGGGACGGCTGGTAGCCGCCCTGCCGCAGCGCCTGAACGGTTTGGGCAACGGCAAGGACCGGCACCAGGAGGTCCACATCCTTGCTGTGCCGCACGGAGAGTTCGCCGCAGGCCAGCACCGCCAGCGCCGATCCCTTTAGGAATACCGCATCCACGCCGTGGGCGAGCAACAGGCGCTGCAAACGCAGCGATTCCACGGACAGCGCCATAGCCTGCATGGCCGTGGCGGACGCCAGCGTTTGCAGGCTAGCCGCGGCTTCTGCCGGCAACGAGACGCCTGCACGGCGCAGGGCACGCGCGGCCAGCCCGGCAACACGATGGCGACGCAGCAGTGCGAGGAAGTGCTGCCAGTCCATATCGCCCTGACTTGCAGCGGCAATCTGCCGGAGGTCTAACGCGGAGGGCGGCCATTGCAGGCACAGCAGCAGCAGGTGGAACTCCGGCGAGAATCGGCTGCGCTCCGCAGGCACGGTCCCGCTTTTGTCCTGCGCCGCTGCCTCCTGGTACACCGTCGTCACCCTTCCAGAGTAACGAATCATCTGGGCGAGCTGTCCCGCCACAGCACTACAGCCGTATGGACCGCAGTCGCAGCGCGTTACCGACGACGGAAACGGAACTGAGGCTCATGGCTGCAGCGGCGATCATGGGGCTGAGTAAGAGGCCAAAGTGCGGGTACAGGACGCCTGCCGCGAGTGGTACGCCGAGCGCGTTGTAAAGAAAGGCGAAGAGGAGATTTTGCCGGACGTTGCGCACAGTGGCCGCGCTGAGGCGGCGGGCCCGCAGCACGGCACGCAAGTCGCCGCGCAGCAGGATGAGGCCGGCAGACTGCAGTGCAATGTCGGAACCCGTGCCCATGGCGATGCCCACGTCCGCCGCTGCCAGCGCGGGCGCATCGTTGACGCCATCGCCTGCCATGGCCACGGTGTGGCCGCCCTGTTTGTAGCGTTGCACCACATCTGCCTTGCCCGCGGGTAGAACGCCTGCCACGTAGGCGATGCCGAGCGGCGCGGCAACGGCCTTTGCCGTGCGCTCGTTGTCACCCGTGACCATGACGATTTCAACGCCTGCCTGTTTCAGATCGCGTATGACCTCGGCAGCCCCGGGCCGGATGGTGTCTGCGATGCAGAGAACACCGGCGGCCTTGCCGTCGAGGGCGACCAGCGTCACGGTTTCACCCTGTGCCCGGTGTGCCTCGCCCTCCGCTTGCAGCGGTGTTGGATCGCAATGTTTCCTTTGCAAGAACGCTGCTGTGCCCACCAGCACGGTACGGCCATCCACAGTGCCGGTGATACCCATGCCCGATTCGGAGGCGAAGTGCAGCGCATCGGTCAGCGTGAGTGAGCGGTCCTGTGCGGAGCGGACGATGGCACCGGCAAGCGGGTGTTCACTGCCTCGCTCGAGGCTCGCGGCGAGGCGCAGCAGTTCGTCTTCGGTAACACCTTCCTGCGGCAGTATGGCGGTGACACGCGGTTTACCCTCGGTCAGCGTGCCGGTCTTGTCGATGAGCAGCACGGCGGCTTTGCTGAAGCGCTCCAGCGCCTCGGCGCTGCGTACGAGGATGCCCGCGCCTGCGCCGCGGCCCGTACCCACCATGATGGCCATGGGCGTGGCCAAGCCTAGAGCGCAGGGGCAGGCGACGATGAGTACGCTGACGGCGCTGACCAGCGCATGCGACAGCCGCGGCTGTGGGCCGAGAAGCATCCACGCGGCAAAGGTGAGCACGGCGGCCAGCAGCACGGCAGGCACGAAATACGCCGCCACGCGGTCAGCCACGCGTTGGATAGGCGCGCGGGTGCGCTGCGCCTGCGACACCGTCTGCACAATTTGTGCCAGCAGCGTTTCGCTGCCCACGTGGTCGGCCCTCATGACGAAGCTGCCGGTGCCATTCAACGTACCACCGATGACCTTTGCGCCTGCGGCTTTCTCGACGGGCAGCGGTTCGCCGCTGACCACGGACTCGTCAATAGAACTGTGGCCCTCGAGCACGACGCCATCGACGGGAACCTTCTCGCCGGGACGCACGCGAAGGTGATCGCCGGGCTTTACCTTCGCTAAGTCGATCTCGCGCTCGTGGCCGCAATCGATCAGCTTCAAAGCAGTGCGCGGTGCCAGTTGCAGCAGCGCGCGCAGGGCTGCGCCGGTGCGGCTGCGCGCGCGCAGTTCCAGCACCTGCCCCAGCAGGACCAGAGTAATGATGACGGCAGCTGGTTCGAAGTACAGCGCGGGATGGCCATCCATGCCCCGGGCAGTCGCTGGCAGCAGGTGCGGAGCTAATGTGGCCAAGGCGCTATAACCGTAAGCAACGCCCGTGCCCAGGCCAATGAGCGTGAACATGTTGCCACTGCGGTTCTTTACCGACTGCCATGCGCGCACGAAGAACGGCCATCCGCACCACAGGACGACAGGCGACGCGAACGCCCACTCCGCCCATGGCAGTGCGGGCGAGTGAAGGATGTGTGCCGCCGATGGCAGCAGTTCCAGCACCATGACCGCGAGCAGCGGAACGGTGAGCGTGGCGGCGATCCAAAACCGCCGCATCATGTCGTCCAGTTCGGGATTGCTCTCTTCCGCGACGACCTCGCGCGGCTCCAGCGCCATGCCACATTTCGGGCAGGAGCTTGGCTTGTCCTGCACCACCTCCGGGTGCATGGGGCAGGTGTACTCCATGCGCGTGGGGAGCGAGACCTCTGCTGGTTCCAGCGCCATCCCGCACTTCGGGCACGCTCCTGGACCCATCTGGTGTACCTCCGGGTCCATGGGACAGATGTACTCGCGCTGCTGCTCTGCGGCTGTGGATGCGGCAGAAGCGGGCTGCGGCTGCAGGTACTTCGCCGGATCGGCCTGGAACTTCGCGACACAACCCTTGCCGCAGAAGTGGTACGTCTCGCCATTGTACTCAGCCGAGCCTGCCGCCTTGGTTGGCAGCACGGACATGCCGCAGACCGGGTCCTTGACCTTCGTTTCCTCAGCCGTCGCAGTGCTCATTCGCCTCCCTGGATGTGCATGGGCATGGCCGCGCCCTGAGCATTAGAGTCAGCCGCGAAGCTTGTGGTGCCAAAGCGGTCGTCTGCACTGCCCATGCGGTCCAGGCCGCCGCCGAGGGTGTGATGTTGCAGACGGATTGCGCTGGTCCACTCCGCCTCGAGCGCCTGCAGGTAGCGGATCTGCAGGGTAAACAGCGTGCGCTGCGACAGCAGCACCTGCGGGTAGGCCGCGGCCATCTGCTGATACTTCATGCTGTAGAGCTCGAAGGCGCGTTCAGCGCGGGGCAGCAGTTGGGTGCGGTAGCGCTCGGCTTGGAAGCGTGCGGACAGGTAGGCCTGTGCCAGCGGCTCAGCCTGTTGCCGCAGCGAAAGCTGCGTGCGCGTGACCTCTGCCTGTGCGCGGCTGACGTCTGCGGCCGCAGCTGCCTTGCCGCCCTGGTTGCGGTTCCACAGCGGCAGTTCCACACTGGCCTGCGCAAAGCTCATCCAGCCCGCGGCCTTGGTGACACCGTCCAGCCGCTCGCCGCTGTACCACTCACCCGCCTGCACCTGCAGGTCCGGCACGGGCTCACGTTTTTGCTGTTTGAGCTGAGCGTTCGCAACGGCTACTTCGGCCTCCGCGCGGCGGAGCGATGGACTGTCAGTCAGCACCTGTGCAACGGTCGCATCGGCGTCGAGATCGGGTACCTGCTCCAGGTCGCCCTCTAAGGGACTGGCAGGCAAACCCGGCTGGTTAGCCGCGGTAGCCAGCAAGGCAAAGCGTTGCAGGTAGTTGCGCTGCGCATCCTGGTAGTCGATGACGGCCTGCTCACGCTCCACTTCGGACTGCAGGATGTCGGGCGCATCGGCCTGGCCCAGGTTGGCGAGTTGGTGGGTGGCTTGCACAGACTCCGCAGCAAGCTGCATGAGTTGCTGTTGCACGGCGACCGTGCGCTGCGCCGCGAGTGCGTCATAGAAGGCAGTCTGCACGTCAGCGCGCACGCGAATGCGCTGCTCCTCAAGGCCGATGCCGTTCGCCACCGCCTCCTGCTGGTAGACCTCGCGACGCAGGTGGAGCTTGCCGCCCAGCACGACCGTCTGCTGCACGAATGCGCCCTCTTCACCGCCATGGTACTGCCCCCCGCGAATGTGGTCGCCGCTGTAGCCCACGGTGGGATTGGGCGGCAGCGCTGCCTGGCGTGCCTGCTGCCGGCTGCGTTCCTGCGCGGCTGCAGCCTGCTTCAGCGTGGGATTGCCGACCTCTGCCCAGTCCTGGAACTGCTGCAGTGTCAGCGGCTGACGCTGCATGGCATCGTGCAGCAGTTCGGGCGCAGGCAGGTCGGTGCCGGTGTGCAGCGCGGGGTTCTCCGCCTCCTGCAGGTGCTGCACATCCCGCTGCGGTGCCACTTGCTTCGCGGGCGGCTGGCTCTTGGACGGTGTGTCGTGATTCATTGGCATGCCCGGCATGTCCATGCCTGGCATCTGCTGCGCGTGCAGCAGTGGTGATGCCGAAAGAAGTGCTAGCACTGCTATGGATTTCCACAATCGTCGGTCATCCTGAGCGTAGCGATGGATCCCAAGGGTGCCTGTTAGCTGCACACTTGCGACGAGTTTTCCACGAAAAAGTCCCGGGCTGCATTGGTAGTTCACACTGTCCAGGGATCCTTCGCTCCGCTCAGGATGACGGTAGGAGAGGGGTGTAATGAATGCCCGGCTCATGCCTGCCTCCGTCCACTCAGCAACGAGGCGTACGGGTCGTTCGGGCGGTTCGCATCGCGCATCTTGCCGAGCACGGTGTCGTACATCTCCGGTGTCAGCACGCGCAGAAAGGCCATCATGCCCTGCATGTTGCTGCTCCAATTTGGCCGCAGGCCGTAGTTTTCCGGCAGGTCTTTCACCTCGGGGGTGTGCTCCATGTTCATCATCGGGCCTTCCATGTAGGCATCCTGCGGAAAGCCCGCGACGTTCGCGGCATTGGGTGCAACGCTGCGATCCTGCTCGCTCATGGCACCGCTGCCCATGTCCATGCTCATCATGTTGCGCATCTGCTCCGCACTTTGCGCGGGCTTGCCCTGCTGCATACCGCGCATCATGTTCCTCATGGCGGCCATGGACATGGGCTGTGTCAGCGGGCCGTTGGTGGTGGGTGTGCCACCCACTTCGCTGTGCATCTGGTTCATCATGTGGTGGGGCAGGTGGCAGTGCAGCATCCAGTCGCCAGGGTTGTTGGCCACAAACTCCACGTCGCGCGCCTGGGCTACGCCCACCAGTACCGTGTTGCCGGGCCACCAGGCGGTCTGCGGGATACGGCCGCCTTCCGTGCCGGTGGTGTGGAAGGTGTGCCCGTGGATGTGAATGGGGTGGTGGTCCTGGCCCAGGTTGATGAGCCGCAGGCGCACGCGATCGCCCTGCCGGATGAGGAGCGGCGTGGCCATGGGTCCAGCCTTGCCGTTGATCAGGAGCCAGTTGTACTCACTCATTTCCATGGTGTTCGGCACTGTGTTGTTGGGCAGCGCGGCGTACTCCTGAAAGTGCAGCGCAAAGTCCTTGTCGCAGTGCGGCTGGTACGGCACGCGCGGGTGCATGATGAAGGCGCCCAGCATGCCCGCCATCTCTTGCATGGCCATGTGCGAGTGATAGAAGTACGTGCCCGTTTGGTGGATGTCAAACTCGTACACGAATGTTTCGCCGGGGCGCGTGGGTGCCTGGCTGATGCCGGGCATACCGTCATAGCGGATCTGGTCTTCGAAGCCGTGCCAATGGATGGAGCACGGCTCCGGCAACTGATTTTCGAAGATCACCCGAACGTGATCGCCTTCCGTCACCTGGAACGTGGGACCCGGCGAAGATCCGTTATAGCCCCACAAATCCAGCGTCTTGTTCGGTGCAATTTGCTGACGGATCACCTGCGCGACGAGATGGAAGACCTTGGTGGTGCCGTCCATGGTGAAGGGCATGTCACCCACGTCTGTGGTGATGACCGGGACGTTGTAGGCCGATGCGTGCCCGCCGGCCTTGCGTGTGGAGTCAGAGGCTGGCTCAGCCAGGAGGGCAGGCGTGGCAAACAGGCCCGCGCCCAGGCCCAGGGCACGCTGCAAAAAGCTGCGTCGATTGCTCATGGTGCTGAAATCCTTCGCGTGTGAACGTGATTCGTGCGCGCGGCTGCCGGCAGGCACACCGCAGGCTGATGGGCTAGCGAAGGATCAAATGCGAAGAGGAAGAAGAGCACCGCCAAAGAAAGCGCAAGACGTACGAGCAGGTAGCAGGGCGGAATGTGGCTCGCGCTGCATCGGGGACTCTGCCACGCCGCATGGCGCCAGCGCGATGTGCGCGTCACCTGTCTGTGCTTCATCCGCGGGCACACGGAAGGGCGGTGTGGTGGCTGCTAGGCAAAGCGAGTGCTCACACAACGCCTGCATGGAGGCGGGCTGCCCGGTGCATGGCATGTCCATGGTCCCGCAGGAAGCATCCATCGCATGGGGCAGGGGCGCGGTCTGCTCCTGATGTGGGGAACAGCATCCCATCGCACCCGCCGGCACGGCAAGAACGTACGCCATGACGGTCAGCAGCAGCACGAGTTGGGAGACCGTCCGCAAGCGTAGACCCATCTCTAGGATGCGCTACCTTGGCAAACGATGCAACCGGGCTGCAGCGCAAGGGTTCCGAGAGCGGCAGCGCACGGTTACGCCTTAGCTAAGCTGCGTCGGCGTCAGTCTCCAGGATCAGTCGCAGAGACTTGGCCGCGCGGTCCAGTGCCGTGCGGTCTTCCGCGCGTAACTCGCCCAGCCGTTCTGCCAGCCAGTCCGCCCGGCGCTCGTTCACGGTGCGCAGATAGCTGGTGCCGCTCCGCGTGATGGAGAGGCCGATGCGCCGCTTGTCAGCGTCTGCCTTGGCGTCTTCACGCTGCACATAGCCAAGCTGCAGCAGCCGCTTGACATGAGCGCTCATTGCGGGACGGCTCATCTGTTCCATGTCAGCTAATTCTGATACACCAAGACCGGGCTCTTCACGAAGCGTGCCCAGCAATTGAGCATCAAGCGATGAGCTACCGCCACGCTGTGCTTCCCGGCGAAGGTGCCGGCTGAGCCGGAGGATGGATGGCCTGAGTTCTGCTGCCAGTTTGGCAGTCCTGCTACCTGGAGTCTTTGTTACCGTGACCATTGCATTGCGCATACTTCTGTTCTGCTCCAAACAGCCGGCAGTTGAGCGTTTGCTCTTCCAGCAGCCTGACACACACTACATCCGTACGCACGTTCTTGGCAACGTCTCTAAGCGAAGTAACTTGAACATTTCACAGCACATGAGCCAACGCGGCAAAAGACTGCGCGAGTGCTGTTACGCGTCTCCTTGCTCCCTTGCATCTCAACCACTGGAGCAAGGCAATGACAGACTTACAAAAGCAGCAGGGAAGCGAAGGCGACCAAGAACCCCGAGGCTTTGGCGAACACACCCGCGGACTGGCCGAAGAGTATGCGCACGAGCAAGGCTGGCAACTGAACGAAGACGAGCGGCGCAAGCAGCCGGAAAGCGCGGCGAATACGGCCGGAGGAACGGACTACGAGTACGGCGCGCGCGACTTTGGCGACGATCCGGTGAACACACAGGGCGTGGCTTCAGACAGCAAGGTAGCAAAGGCGCGCGAGGCGCTGACAGGAGACAAGCAATGAGCAAGATTCCCGAGCAAAGCACCATGCACGGCAAGGAACTGAGCGAAGCAGTGCACGCGGGCCATGTGGATGCCGTACCCGGCGACGACAAGGCGCATGCTCACTCGCACGCGGCGCATCTGCAAGCTTCCGGCGACGTGCACAGCATGCCGGAAGGTAACAGGAAACAAGGTTCGGAGCCTGGAGCCCTTCGCCAGCCGCCGCAAGATCCCAAGCGCAGTGGCAAAGCACACCGGGGACAGTAGAGCCAAACGAGCCGCAAAGCTCCCGCTCTGCGGATGCGTTGCGGCTCGGGTTCAGCTATCCTCCCAGCATGCATCTCCGCATCGGATCCCGCGGGTCGCGGCTCGCGATTTGGCAGTCGAACTACATCGCTTCGCGCTTGCGCCAACTGGGTCACACGGTCCAGGTCACCATCATCAAGACCATTGGCGACCGCATGCAGGACTCAGCGTTTGCCGAACAGGTCACCTCGCCGGAGGGGCGAATTCCAGCGGGCCTAGATGCCAAAGGCATCTTCATCAAGGAGATTGAAGAGGCGCTCTCGGCAGGAACCATCAACCTTGCCGTGCATTCGCTCAAAGATCTGCCGACGCAGTTGGATTCGCGCTTTACTTTGCCCGCAATCCCGTTGCGAGCAGATGCGCGCGACGCGCTGTTGTGTCCGGAGTGGCTGCAGATGCACACCTTGCCGGCGGACGCGCGCATCGGAACCACTTCGCCGCGCCGCATCGCGCAGCTACGCGCGCACAACCCGCACTTCCGGTTCGTGGCCATTCGCGGCAACATCGATACTCGCATCCGCAAGCTGGCGAACGGTGAATGTGACGCCCTGGTGCTGGCCTGCGCTGGGCTAGATCGTCTGGGTGCAAGCCTGTTGCGCCCGGTTGACCTGCATCCGGATCACCCGGAGTTTGGCTTGCCCGCACACATGGAGTGCATCACGCATCCCGATCCCGGTGCCACGCCGCAGGTTCCGCATACCGACGACCTGCCGGGCGAAGCCGATTGGATTCGCGAACGCTTTCACCCGGATGTTTTATGTCCCGCGCCTGGGCAGGGAGCGTTGGCCATCGAAACGCGTGCGGACGACACGGACGTGATTGCAGCGGTGAGTGCTCTGGACGATGAAGATGCACGCTACGCGGTCGAGGCAGAGCGATCGCTGCTGCATGCTCTCGGTGGCGGCTGTTCGTTGCCCGTAGGAGCCCTCTGCACACAGGAGAACGGCGCGGGGAAGATCCACAGCGTCGTGGTTTCCCCCGATGGCGAGGCTATGGCGACGGTCACGCTCTTTGCCGGTCCAAGAGAGACAGCGGTGCAACTCGGTGCACGCGCTGCGGCGGCACTGATGGCGCAGGGCGCCCGTGAGTTGTTGGCGGGTGAGTACGCTGTGGCGGAGGTCGCAGGATAGTCCATGCCGCCGCCTGACCGCTCCCTGCGAACAGCTCCGCGCGTTCTGGTCACTCGCGCGCCGCACCAGGCCTCAGCCCTGGGTGACGCGCTGGTGGCAAACGGGTTGCGCGTGGTTTCCGTGGCGACCATTGCGTTGGCTCCCCCATCGGATGACTACGCGATGTTGGACCGCGAGATTACCCGGCTCGACGAGTACGACTGGCTGTTGTTTACCTCTGCCAACGCAGTCGCGGTCTTTGCGGAACGTCTGGAAGACGAGCGCGTGCCACTGACGTGCGGCATCGCGAGTATCGGCTCAGCTACCAGCAAGGCCCTGCGCGAGGCGGGCTTCCCCGTCAAGCTGCAGGCGCAGACCGCCGTCGCGGAGTCGCTGGCCAAAGCGCTGCTGCCGCACGCAAAGGGCTCGCAAATGCTGCTCGTTCGTGCGGAAGCCGGTCGCGATGTGCTGATCGACCAACTGAACGCAGCCGGAGCTGAGGTGACGCTGGCACCCGCTTACCGCATCATCTTGCCAGCGGAATCAGTGGACCGTCTGCGGCGTGAACTACCGACAGTGGCCGTTGTGACGTTTACCAGTTCGTCGTCCGTAGACAACTTCTTTGCCCTGCTGCAAGCTACCGGCCTGCAGCTCTCACCAGAGATGGTGCTTGCGTCCATAGGCCCGGTCACCTCGGCTACGCTTCGGGAACATGGCGTGAAGCCCTCTACAGAGGCGCGCGAAGCCACGGTCGCATCGCTGGCAAGCGCGGTCACCACGGCCTTGCGCAACCGCTAGTTAGAGCTTGCCGAGCAAGTCTTGCGTGGATACCTGTTTCCGTTCTGCGATATAGCTCAACAAATTGGAGAATGTGCCAGTCTTCAGCGGCTTGTGCGCAGGTACAGACACATGGAAGGCAGGCTCGTCCGACACAAGGATGATGTGACTTCCTGTTTTCCGCCCCTCGCGGAAGCCCCAACGCCGGATACGATGGTTGGCGAAGTCACGTCCGTAAACATCGCGTGGAACCTTCACGCGACTCGCAGGACTTCGTCCCGGTCGGTGATGAGGTGCAGATGCAGAACATCCGGCACAACACCGTCGCCATAGTAGCCCTTGGTCGCATCAAGCACCATGGTTTTCAGCTCATCCCACGTGTCGCCCTGCGTGAAGATGCCCTCGCCCACGGCACGGGCGCGATACCCGCCGTCCATGTCCTCACGCACCTCAAACACCAGTTCTCGCATACCGGCAGACTACGCTGTCATAGTCTGCCGTTCAAGGCTGCGAGCTACCGGACGAAGAAGTCCTTCACCTTTTGCACGATCACGTCGCGGCTGATGTCGCTGATGGCCTCGGTGAGCGGCAGCTGCTTGGGGCAGGCCTGCACGCAGTTCTGCGCATAGCCGCACTCCTGCACGCCGCCGTCACCGGCCAGCGCGCGCAGCCGCTCTTCCTTCAGCACGGCGCCGCTGGGGTCCATGTTGAAGAGCCGCGCCTGCGCGATGGTGGCCGCGCCCACGAAGTTTGTCTCCTCGTTGAACTGCGGGCACACCTCCATGCAGATGGTGCAGCTGATGCAGTTCGACAGCGGGTAGCGCGCTTCCTGAATCTGCGGGAACTGCTTGGGCCCTGGCCCGAGGTCGTAGCTGCCATCGATGGGCACCCACGCCTTTACGGCCTTCAGGTTCTCGAACAGCACGCTGCGGTCCACCGCCAGGTCGCGCACCACGGGAAACTTCGACAGCGGTGCCAGCGTGATGGTGTCCGTGCCGGACTCGGCCAAGAGCTTGTCCACCAGGGCGCTGCACGCCATGCGCGCCTTGCCGTTGATCAGCATGGCGCATGAGCCGCAGATCTCCTCCAGGCAGTTGGCGTCGTAGCTGATGGCGGTGGTCTCCGCGCCGCTCGCGTTCACCGGCTCCATGGCAATGTCGCCCAGCACGCTAGTAATGTTCAGCCCCTTGCGGTACGGCAGCTCAAATACCTCCGTGCGCGAGGGCGCATCCGGCGTAGCCTGCCGCTTGATGGACACCTTATACGACGTGCCCTTGTAGGGCTCCGCCCTCACACCGCTGTGGCCGTTCTTTGTCTTGGTCGACATAAGTACCTCGTTGTGCCTGCTCCAAGCGCAGGCTGTTTGAACCTTACGAATTATTCAGCAGTTGCAGAGCTTCTTTAACGACCTCACCAGATGCATAATCCGGTACGCCGGATTCGACTAGCTGGTCCTTAAACAGTAAAAGCTCATCGCGTGTTCTTAGCAGACGCTCTATCTGCTCTTCAGCAACCGACGTTTGTTGGCTGAAGAGTAACTCTGCGCCGTTTTCTAAATCGTCATGGATCACGTCAAGATAGCTAATCCCGCGGTAAGCCGTAGTTACGAGGCGACCCTCCGGATTGGAGTAGCTACTGGCATAGTTGCTGCCGATAGTGACAGCATTTCGGAAAGCTTCGTCAGGTGAATCTGCTCGAACTAAAACAAGGTTCTGGTGCACGATGTTTGCCGCGGAGCCTTCTACACGGATCTCTACAATTAGCTCCGCGATGTACCACTTTGCGTCCTGAGGCACATGTCCCATGTCTAAGCCGCCGCGTCATACCGCCGCGGACGCGGCTTGATCCACTGCGTGTCCACCTCTTCGTAGCCGATCACCGGTGCGTCGGCTGCCTTGTCGTAGCTGGCCATGGTGGTCTTCAGGAACTGCTCGTCGTTGCGCTCGGTGAAGTCGGGCTTGTAGTGTGCGCCGCGGCTTTCGTCGCGCTTTTCCGCGCCCTGCACGATGACGCGCGCCAGCTGCAGCATGTTGTAGAGCTGCCGGGCAAACGCGAAGCTGGTGTTGGCCCACTGCGCCTTGTCGCTCAGGTTGATGTTGCGATAGCGCTCCTGCAGTTCCACGATCTTGGCGTCTGCCTCCCGCAGGCCCGCGTTGTAGCGGATGATCGTCGCGTGCCGCGTCATGGTCTCGCCCAGTTCGCGCCACAGCTTGAACGGATTTTCCTTGCCTGTGTTGTTCAGCAGTAGGTTGTTGTACTCGGTTTGCCGTTGCTTTTCCGCCGCGTGGCCACCGTCGCCGTCCGCTGCCTTCAGGTTCTTGGCGTATTCCATCGCGCACGGTCCGGCGACAAAGCCGCCGTAGATGCAGCTGAGTAGCGAGTTCGCGCCCAGACGGTTGGCGCCGTGGATGCTGTAGTCCGCCTCGCCCGCCGCGAAGACGCCGGTGATGTTGGTCTGCTGGTGGATGTCAACCCACATGCCGCCCATGGTGTAGTGCACGCCGGGGAATATCTTCATGGGCACTTCGTGCGGGTCGTCGCCCACGAACTTCTCGTAGATTTCGAGGATGCCCTCGATCTTGCGCTCCAGCGTAGCGCGGTCGATGTGCGACACGTCGAGGTACACCTGCGGCTGGCCGTCGATGCCCAGGTCGTGCTCGTAGACGATCTTGTGGATGGCGCGCGTGGCAATGTCGCGCGGCACCAGGTTGCCGTACTTGGGGTACCACTCCTCAAGGAAGTAGAAGCGCTCGTCCTCGGGGATGTTCTGGCCCGGGCGCGTGTCACCCTTCTTCTTGGGCACCCACACGCGGCCACCCTCGCCGCGAGCGCTCTCGCTCATCAGGCGCAGCTTGTCTTCGCCAGGGATGGCGGTGGGGTGCACCTGGATGAACTCGCCGTTCGAGTAGAACGCACCCTGCTGGTACAGCGCGCTTTGCGCGGAGCCGGTGCACACCACGGAGTTGGTGCTCTTGCCGAAGATAGCGCCGTTGCCGCCGGTGCAGATGAT
The DNA here is from genome assembly GCA_964242065.1 of uncultured Terriglobus sp. GTDB lineage: Bacteria > Acidobacteriota > Terriglobia > Terriglobales > Acidobacteriaceae > Terriglobus. Next base: position 16,348 of record CAXTBQ010000018.1, read on the forward strand.
GACCGCATCCGCTGGGAAGGTGCGCACCTCCATGGAGCGCAGGTCCATGGCGCAGATGCCGCGCGCCACGCCGTTGCCATCGAGCACGGCGGAAAGGAACTCCCAACCCTCGTACTTGGTAACCTTGTTCTCGCTTTCGAAGCGACGCACCTGCTCGTCCAGCGCGTACAGCAGCTGCTGGCCGGTGGTGGCACCGGCAAAGGCGGTGCGGTGGTACAACGTACCGCCGAAGCGGCGGAAGTCGAGCAAACCCTCGGGCGTGCGGTTGAATGGCACACCCATGCGGTCCAGCAAGTCGATGATGGCAGGGCCCTGCGCGGTCATCTGCTTGACGGGCGTTTGGTTGGCCAGGAAGTCGCCACCAAACACGGTGTCGTCGAAGTGCTTGTCGACGTTGTCGCCCTCGCCCTTCAGGTTCTTGGCCGCGTTGATGCCGCCCTGCGCGCAAACCGAGTGCGACCGCTTGACCGGCACGATGGAAAACAGGTCCACCTTGCCGCCCGCCTCGGCGATCTTCATGACGGCGGACAAACCGGCGAGGCCGCCGCCTACGACGATGATTCTGGGTGTTGCTGCTGCCATTGCAAAGAACTCCTAGCGATGCTGTTCCAGGTTGGAGATGCGGACATCGTGCCGCGCCTGCTCCGCATAGAACTCGCGCATATCTTTCTGAATCGAATCGAGCTTGCCCATTACTTCCGAACGTAAGGCGTTCACGGCGTTGTTGCTGAAGAACGCCGCTGCGAGAATCGTCGCCAACGTGATGCCCAGAGCTACAACATCGTGCATGTTGTCTCCATGAGAGTGGTATTAGCAACCAAGACAAAAGAGTGGAGACACTCGGTATAGCAGTGCTGAGACAGAGCCGACTTATTCATGCGCTAGTAAGTCCAATCTTCGCTCTGGCTCAACATTAGCGTTTGAATCGGACCCGTCCGACCAACCATCTCCACTTATTCCTCGAGCCAACCACATCGCGAAATAGACAAGACAAAAATCCGCCATGCCGACACCTTTGAACACTGCTCCGAAATAATGCTGCTTCGTCCAGTGAATGCAATAGAAAGCAATCACGTGAGCTGTGACGATCAAGACCACAGTTATAGGGAACCAGAGCTTCTTCCTGCTTCCCCAGAATGCTTCGACGGCGAACGCAATGCTCATCGAACAAAACCATGCTGCAGGCCCGACGTTACTACCGCCGTCCCATCCTGGCAGTTCAAATACAAAGAAGGCCAGAGTGCAAACCGCAATGACCCAGCGGTGCTCGTACATCTTCCGCTTAAACCTCGGAAGACCTTTGTCGTTCGGTTCAGAAACATTGAGATTGCTCGCTTCGGACATAGCGTGAACCCCGTAATTGCTCCTTCTGGTGTAACTACTGCTGCGGTACTCCGTTCGGTGCAACCGGCTGACCGGCGCTGTTGGTCGTGGGATACTCTGCCGCGCCGTTCACAGTCGGCACTGTCGGCATTACCACGCCGTTCGGCTGCGCGGGCATCACGTCCTGGATCGGGTACTGCTTGCCGTACGCCACCCAGAAGATCGAGACCAGGCCCATCGCGCACAGCGCAGACCCGACCGCGCCGCAGACCCATGCCGACTTCCTGCGGGCGTTGTCGCCGGGCGTGATGCCCCACTTGGCCGCGAAGAGCCAGATGCCGTAGGCGAAGTGGAAGCAGGTGGCGACCATGGCGATGACGTAGATGGCCAGCATCCACGGGTGCGCCAGCTCCATCTGCACCTTGCTGTAGGCGAAGCCCGGGTGCTCCGGCAGGCTGACGCCCGCAAAGCGCTGCCGCCACACGTGCTGAATAATGTAGGCAAAGGCGATCAGGCCGCTGACGCGCTGGGCGACGTACATCCAGTTGCCCGCCCAGGGGTACACGTTGACGTTGGCGCGGCCACGGAAGGTGATGAAGACGCCAAAGCCCGCGTGGTACAGCAGCGGAATGAAGATGAACGCCCACTCCAGCACGCGGACCAGCGGCAGGCCGTTCAGAAACTTGACCTGCTGGGCGTAGGCCAGCGGCCCGTGCACCAGCTCAAAGTTCGAGATGATGTGCTCCACCAGGAACGCACCGATGGGCACGATGCCGGAGAGTGAGTGCAGCTTGCGCAGCAAGAATTCATTGCCCTGGCCCGCGCGCAACGGCTGCACGCCCCGGCGGCGGGTGGAGTTGTCGGGTGGTGCTACGCCTGCGACTGCGCCCATGCTGTCTCATGCTCCTTGGCGTTCGCCTCTGCGTGGCCGCCGGAGATGCGCGGAACGGAAGCACTGTAAGTATCGGACCGAACGAAAAGGCACGTCAATTAAGGGTGGAAAAGCTGTTCGATTAGCGGGGTAGCTGTGCGATCAGCGATTGAGCAGACTCTCCTCGGCTCGTCATCCTGAGCGCAGCGAAGGATTCCTTAGCTGTTCCTATGAAATGACACAGTCGAAAGCTTCCTCTAAAAAGGTCCAAGCACCTGTTGCTGCCTGACGTCCGTGGGGATCCTTCGTTTCGCTCAGGATGACACTTGGTCAGCAAGGTCGCCATTGCTTGAGTAGCGCGCGTAGTGCCCGTCCGCGATGGCTGACGCGGATGCGATCCTCTGGACTTGTCTCGGACATGACACAGCCAAGCTCCGGCACAAAAAACAGCGGATCGTAGCCGAAGCCGCCTACCGGTCCGGGTTCGTCCAGCACTTCGCCTTCGAGTTTGCCGAAGCTGACTGCTTCCATGCGTCCGTCCATGGCAAGCGCCAGGGCGCAGCGGTAGCGGCAGCGACGATTGGTTTGCTCCAGCATGGCCAGCAGCAGCGCCTCATTGTTGTCGCTGTCCAGCGACTCTGCCGCGCCGGAGCCATAGCCCACATCACGCGCGTACCGTGCCGAGCGCACACCGGGCTTGCCGTCGAGCGCGTCCACCTCCAGGCCGGAGTCGTCGGCTAGCACCCACAATCCCGAGGCACGGCGCGAGTAGTACACGGCTTTGAGCCTCGCGTTTGCCTCGAAGGTGTCGCCTGTCTCCTCCGGCGCAGGGATGTCGACAAGACCGGGTAACGGTGCCAGCGTGACTCCGGCACCCGCAGCCTCAGCGGCGGCAAAGCGGAAGTCACGGAGTTTGCCGGGGTTGGTGGTGGCGGGATAAATCGTCATGCGGATTTGGGAGAGTCGTTGCGCGTTTAGCAGAACAGCAGAACGCAAAGGAAGTGCACGCGAAGGGCGGCTCCCTCGGCTGGGTGGACGTTGTGAAGGTGGTGCAGCGAGATCGTTTGTTCAAGCGAAGATTGCGCCATCCAGCGTGGGGTACACCGCCGGGTAACGATTGCCCTTACGTATGAGCGCCTCGATGTCAGCGACTGGCCGAATGCCCCCGCGTGCGCCGGTGCCGGTGCAGTTCAGCGCTGCCGCGGCACAGGCGAAGTCAAGGCGGCGGTCCAGCAGCCAATTTTGCAGCAGGCCGTAGACGTACGCGGCGTGAAAGGTGTCGCCTGCACCGGTTGTATCAACCACGGGCACCTGGTAGGCGGGCAGGTAGTGGAACTGCTCCCCATCCCACGCCAAGACGCCGTCAGGGCCGAGAGTGGCGGCGGTAATCTGGCTGCCATAGTCCGAGCACATCACCTGCAGCGCCTTTTCCAGGTCGCGAATGCCGGTCAGCCGGGCGGGAAAATCGCGCGAGACGATCAGGTGGTCGATGAGCGGCAACAGATCCTCGACGCCTTCGTAGATCTCGTCAAGATCTGCAATGACGGGTATGCCCGACGCGCGTGCCCAGCGTGCGGCACAGGTAGCAGCGGCCGTGTCGAAGCCATCCACGTGCAGCGCGCGCGCGTTCTCAATCCACTCGCGGCGCAGGTCGTCCGGCGTCAGACTCAGCCGCGTGTCGCGCTTGAGTAGCACGGTGCGCTCGCCGGAGCTATCCACCAGGATGATGCTCTGTGCGCTGGCGGTCTGCTCGGCGGTGAGGATGTGCGTCTCCACACCCGCGCGGTCAAATGCGGCGCGGTGCACGGCGGCGGCGCTGTCGTCGCCCAATTTGCCCACATAACGCGTGTTCAGGCCCCAGGTCTGGCAAGCCACCATGGTGGAGGCGGTCTGCCCGCCGGGCAGCACCTGCACCGTCTGGAACTCGACCTTCTGGCCGATGGAAGGGAAGTGGTCGAGAGCGATCAGGGTGTCGGTTGCGTTCAGGCCCACACCCACCACGTCCACCAGTTCAGCTTTCTGCATGCTCTCCATGCTACGCCCGGTGCGTCCTCCACGGAGAGCCAGCATGCGTAAGCACTTTCGCGCCAAGCGGTGCGACTGGTATGGTGTTCGGCAATGTACAGCAAGGCTTGCATCAAGCGCGCTCTCGCGCTGCTAACGTCCGCTCCGCTGCTGGCGGCATCGCTTCTGGCGCAGGTGCGCGCCGTGCCGGACCGCCAACAGTGGTTCCTGACCGCGGGCGAAAGCACGTACGTCGTAGGCGTGGATGAGAAGAACATGCTGGAAAGCCTTTACTGGGGACCGGCCCTGCCAGCGGATGCTACCTTGCCCAAAGCGCAGTCGCACCGCGAGCGCGCCTCCTTTGATGGCCCGGTGAATACGACCCCACTCGAGTATCCCGCGTGGGGGCAGGGCCTGCAGCTGGAGCCGGCGCTCAAGGTCGACTCGCCCAATGGCGACCGCACGCTGGTGCTGGTGTATGACTCCAGCAAGGTGGAGGCAAACCACCTCGAAATCATCCTGAAAGACACGGCGCAACCGGTTCGCGTGCACCTCCATTACCAGACCTACCCGGAGGGTGTGCTGGCGCGCTGGTCCACGGTGGAGAACACCGGCAAGCAGCCCGTGCGCATTGAGCAGGCCGCCTCTGCCACCTGGAACCTGCCCGCCGGAACGGACTACCAGCTGAACTGGCTCACCGGGCAGTGGGGCGCGGAGTTCCAACTGCACAGCGCCGCCCTGCAGCCGGGTTCCCAGGTGCTGGAGAGCCGCCGCGGCAGCACCGGCCACCAGGCCAACCCATGGTTCAGCATTGGCCGCGAGGGCCAGACGACGGAGAACGCCGGGCCGGTGTGGTTCGGCGAACTAGGCTGGAGCGGCAGTTGGCGCATGAACGTGGAGCGGACCAGCATGAACCTGGTTCGCCTGACGGCCGGTTACAACCCCTATGACTTCGCGTACGTATTGCAGGCCGGGCGAACGCTCGACACACCGCACTTCTACGCCGGCTACACCGCTGGCGGACAGGGCGAAGCGTCGCGCATCCTGCACCGCTTCCAACTCGCTCAGGTGCTGCCGCTCGGCCCGGTGCCCAAGCCACGCCCCATCATCTACAACTCGTGGGAGGCGACGGAGTTTCGCGTGTCGGAAGCCGGCCAACTTGCACTGGCAGAGAAGGCGGCCAGCCTGGGTGTCGAGCGTTTCGTCATGGACGACGGCTGGTTCGGTCAGCGCAAGGACGACCATGCCGGCCTGGGCGACTGGTACGTCAACAAGGAGAAGTTCCCCAACGGCCTGGAACCACTGATCGATCGTGTACACACCCTCGGCATGAGCTTTGGCCTGTGGGTGGAGCCGGAGATGGTCAATCCCGACAGTGATCTCTACCGCAAGCATCCGGACTGGGCCATGCATTTTCCGGATCGCCAGCGCACGGAAGCCCGTCAGCAGCTGCTGCTCAATCTGGCCAAGCCAGAGGTCAAACAGTACGTCCTGGACTGGCTCGATAAGCTGGTGACGGACAACGACATCGCCTTTCTCAAGTGGGATTACAACCGCAACTGGAGCGAGCCCGGATGGCAGGATGCACCCGGCGAAAAGGGCAATTCCGACGCGGCCAAGGAGATTTACGTCACGTACGTGCGGAACCTGTACGACATCCTGGAGAAGCTGCGGGCAAAGCATCCGAAGCTGGAAATTGAGTCCTGCTCCGGCGGCGGTGGCCGTGTCGATGTTGGCATCTTGCGCTATACGGACGAGGTGTGGCCGTCAGACAACACGGACGCCCTGGACCGGCTCGACATCCAGGACGGTTTCACCCACGCTTACAGCCCACAGATCATGGCTGCCTGGGTCACGGATGTACCTTCCATGGACCGTCGCGCTGTACCGCTGCAGTTTCGTTTCCTGGTTGCGATGCAGGGGGCGCTCGGCATCGGCAACGATCTGACGAAGTTCACCGCGGCCGACATGGACCTGGCGAAGCGGATGGTCACGTTCTACAAAACGGTCAGAGGCACCGTGCAGCAGGGCAAGCTCTACCGGCTGCAGCGCCTCGCAAGTGGGGAAACCGATGAGGTCGAGTACGTCTCGTCGGATGGTTCGCAGGCGGTTGTTTTTGCCTACCTGCACAGCCAACGCTACGCCCTGCAGCCGCCGCAGGTGCCGCTGCAGGGCTTGGACCCAAAGGCGCGATACCGGGTCCGTGCGCTTGACGAAAAGAAGTACACCGGCGAGTCTGTCGTGAGCGGCGCACTGCTCATGGGCAGCGGCTTGCCGCTACAACTTCGCGGCGACTACGACAGCACGGCCGTGGTGCTGGAGCGGCAGTAGGCGGCGCGGCTGGCCGAAACCTCCGGGCGTACACTGCGTCTAACAGAGCAGGGCAAGGTGCGCCTCTGCCCGGGAGCCATCCCCATGAACCTCAAGCATCTTGTTCTCCTCACGAGCCTGTCCGTCGTGGGTCCTTTCGCGTCCATTGCCCAGTCCACCCCGGCAGGTACGCAGACCCCGACCACGACCCAGCCGAACCCGAACGGCCCACCCAGTTCGCAGCCGAGCGGCAAGACGGGCAGCGGACCCACCGGCGAGGGTCCGGTGACCGCTAGCAAGGAAGATCTGGACAAGGCGCGAGCTGAGGCTACGAAGAACAATAATGAGCCGATCCCCGAGCCGGGCGACGACCTGCGCAAGGACATCAAGAAGGGTTCCGTCGATGACGTAAATGCGGCCGGCACGCGCGATATCGGCGGTCGGGGCATGGGCAACTGGTTTTCGACGGACTGGGAAGTGCGCAATGGCAAGGGCTACGCCATGGAGATCGAGCGCTCCTCGCACCTGATCACCGACCCGGTCATCGTGGAGTACGTCAACCGCGTCGGCCAGAACATCGTGAAGCAGTCTGACGCCAAGGTGCCGTTCACCATCAAGGTGCTCGACTCCGACGAAATCAACGCCATGGCTTTGCCCGGCGGCTTCTTCTACGTGAACAGCGGCCTGATCCTCGCGTGTGACGAGGAGGCGGAACTGGCTGGTGTGATGGCGCACGAGATTTCGCACGTGTCTGCCCACCACGCTGCCCGCCAGATGACGCGCATGGAGTACGCGCAGATTGGCATGGTGCCGCTGATGTTTATCGGTGGCTATACCGGCTACGGCATATACGAAGCGGCGCAAATTGCGGTGCCGCTCACATTCCTGTCGTTCTCCCGCACCTTTGAGGCCCAGGCAGATTACCTTGGTGTGCAGTACATGTACCGGTCCGGCTACGATCCGCAGGCCATGGTGCAGATTTTTGAGAAGCTGCAGGCGTTGGAAAAGCGCAAGCCGGGCGTGCTGGCCAAGGCATTCTCCGATCACCCAGCGACAGGCGACCGTATCTCACATATCGAGGAAGAAATCGCCACCATCCTGCCGGCGCGGCCTGACTACGTCGTCTCCACGTCTGAGTTTGACGACATCAAGGCTCGCCTGGCTCGGCTGCAGAACAAGCGCAAGGTGGATGGCAACAAGGACCCGAACAAGCCTACCCTGCGCCGCACCAGCACCAGCAACAATGATCCAAGCAGCACGCAGGATAAGGGCAACAGCGGCGACGACCGCCCCACCCTGGGCCGCCGCGAATAGCAGTAGCCACTCCCACGCAGAACGCCACGCCTGAACCGTCGTGGCGTTGCTGTCTGCGCCTCCGGCGGTTTAGTTCACTGTCGGCATCATGCCGCCATCCACTCGCAGGTTGGTACCTGTGATGTAGTCCGCCAGAGGGCTGGCCAGGAAAGCCACCGCGTTCGCGATGTCATGCGGCGATCCGATCCTGCCGATCGGCAGCTTGGTTTCCTTGACGTAGAACGCTTCAAACGCCGCGAAATCATAGGTCTGGCCCTCCGCTTCGAACATCTGGCGCGCGCCATCCTCCATGCCGGGCGTGCGTATGGGGCCCGGACTCACCGTGTTGCTGGTCACTCCGGTCCCACCCAGCTCCTTTGCAAGCGCCACCGCCTGGGCAATGTTGGCCATCTTGGTCACGCCATAGTTGGCAATAAAGCTCTGCGGCATGGGCCCAAGAAAGCTGCCCAGCATAATGACGCGACCCCAGCGCCGCTCTTTCATGGCCGGCACCAGTTGCGTCACCAGGCGCACGACTGAACCCACGTTGGCGTTGTACAGGGCGTTCCACTCCTCGGCAGTTGAATCCAGAAAGTTACGCGTGGGGAAGGCTCCGGCATTGTTGACCAGGATGTCGATGGTGCCGAACGCTGCAAGGGCTGTCTGTACGACCTGCTTCGTTTCGGTATCGCTGCCCAAATCGCCGAGGGCAACAGTTGCGCGCCCGCCCGCCTTCTCAATCTCTCCGGCAACCCGCCGCGCCTCAGCCTCACGCCTGCCATGGATGACGACGCTTACGCCTTCGCTGGCCAATGTTTTAGCAATCTGCTCGCCGATGCCACTTGTGCTGCCCGTAATCAGTGCGGTTTTGCTTGCAAGCCGTAGATCCATGTCTTATCTCCCAGTTTCATAACGAACGATATGAAATTGGAGCATAACGAGCTTGCGATCGTGCGTCAAGCTAATTCATACTGAACACTATGGAACGCACGAAATCTGGTCCGCGTCGTGCGCCGGGCCGCCCTCTGTCGTTTGACCGGGAGTGGGCGCTGGAGCAGGCTATGCGGCTGTTCTGGCAGCACGGCTATGAAACTACCTCCATCAGCGACTTGACCGCTGCCATGCAGATCACTGCGCCCAGCCTGTACACAGCCTTTCGTGACAAGAAAGGGCTGTTTCTCGAAGCGGTAGAGCGGTATCAAAGACGAGGGTCGCAGACCGGGATCGAAATCGTGGAGAGCGCAGCCACCGCGAAAAGAGCTGCCAGTGTGCTGCTACTTGGTGCCGCAAATGCATTTACCGGTAAGGACGATCCCAAAGGCTGCCTGCTGGCCAGCGCCGCAGCCACAGGTTCAGCGGCAGCACAGAACGTGCAGGCAGCACTAGCCGCCATTCGGCGGGGCATAGAAACAGCACTGCGCAAGAAAGCGGTTCAGGATAGAGCGGCAGGCATTCTGCCGGACGCGGCCGACGCGGCGGCGCTGGCAGCCTTGACCATGGCGGTCATTCAGGGCATGTCCGTGGCTGCCCGCGACGGAGCGGATCGGAAAAAGCTGCAAGCCATCGCGGCGACGGCACTGTCAGCGTGGCCGGATTCACCTGCCGCGCCGCATTCCAGCAGATAGCCAGCGCCCGCGTCGGGTCCAGCGGCACAGTAGCATGGAAGATGCCTATGATGACGAACACCAGCCCCCTCTACACGGACGCACATGCCGCAGCCGGCACGACCGAACCCATGCCGGAGATAGAAACCTGGCAAAACCAGTTTCGCTCGTACGAGATCCTGATTGACGACCCGGAGTTCACCAGCGTGTGCCCACGCACCGGCCTGCCGGACTTCGGCCACCTCACCATCCGCTACATGCCGCGCGAACGCTGCCTGGAACTGAAGAGCCTGAAGGAATACCTGTTCTGCTACCGCGAACTCGGCATATTCCAGGAGAACATCGTTAACCGCGTGCTCGACGATATGGTCAAGGCCTGCGATCCCGTCTGGGCCGAGGTAAAGGGCGACTTCCGTCCGCGCGGCGGCATCAGCACCGTGGTCACGGCAACCTACCCGCGTCCGCACGACCAGGTCACACCGACGACGTAACAACTTGCCGCAGCAGGTAAGATCGTCCCATGCTCAAGGGTTTGTTGATGACGTTCCGCCTGCTGTGGCTGCTGAACCTTGCCACCGGCGCACTGTATTACTTTCAGGTACATGTGCCGCTCAAGCTACATATGTACGTCGGCTTTGCCATCGCGTTGGTGATGATCGGGATCGGCGCGTTAGGGTTGCGCGCGGCAGCGGGGCTTGCAGCTCTAACGATGCTTTGGGCGGTGTCGCTGCCGGTGATTGGCATCCTGCAACTCACACACCTGAACCGGCCGGACCTGCCCTACATCCAGATCACGCATGTACTGCTGGGCATAGGTGCCATCGCCATTGCGGAGATTCTGGGCAAGCGCGTCCGGCTCTCGGCGGCTGCATAAAGCAGAACGCAGAGGTCACGGAGGTTTCGCAGAGGTCGCGGCCTGTGCGTACTCTGCATCACGTATCGGCGTACATTGCGCTGTACCTCTGCGGCCTCTGCGTTGTACCTCGGCGTCTCTGCGTTCTGATACAAAGGTCTGGACCAGCCACAGCACATGAGCACAGGCAAGACCTCCACCGCAACACAAAACGCAAAAGCCGCCACGGTCGCGCTCGTCCTCCTGACCGGGCTGAACCTGGTCAATTACATCGACCGCTACATTCTGCCGGGCGTGCAGGAGATGGTAAAGTCGGAGTTTCATGTGAGTGACGAGCGCATTGGCGCGCTCACCACGTGGTTCTTCATTACCTACATCGTGGCCGCGCCACTGACCGGTTGGCTGGGCGATCACTTTCCGCGGAAGCCGCTCATCGTGGCCGGTGCCATCTTCTGGAGCGGCGTCAACCTGTTCACCGCCATGGTGCACAACTTTGACGCGCTGCTGGTGCGGCATGCGGCGCTTGGGATTGGCGAGGCAAGCTTCGGCATCTACGGCCCGGCGCTGCTGAGCGACTTCTACCCACCGGAACAGCGCAACCGCGCCCTGACGATCTTCAACATCGCTATCCCCGTGGGCGCGGCGCTCGGCTACAGCCTGGGCTCTGCCATAGCGCAGGCACACGGCTGGCGCAGCGCGTTCTACGTGTCGGCGGTCCCTGGGCTGATCATCGCTGTGGTGATCCTGTTCGCCATGCGCGAGCCGGAACGTGGCAAAAGTGAAGGTTTGAGGGGTGGGGAAGCGTCCGGCAGCCCTGATGGGCGGAGCTTCTTCGCACGATTCATTGATACAGCGGAATACTTTCTGAAGAACAAGGCCTACATGACCGCGACCATGGGCTACGCGATGAGCACCTTTACCATCGGCGGCATCTCCGCCTGGATTCCGAGTTTTCTGCAGCGAGAGGCAGGTATGTCCGCGACGAAGGCTGGCTTTGTTGTCGGCGCGATAACGGCTGCGACGGGCATCGCCGGCACGGCGCTGGGTGGATGGTGGGCGCAGCGCTGGCTTCGGCGTGACCACCGCGCGTTGTACTGGGTGTGCGCCGCGGGTCCGGCCATCTGCACGCCGTTCGCCTTGCTGTGTTTCTTCGGCCCAAAGGCAACGATGCTGCCCGCACTGGCCGCGGCGGAACTCGCTTTGTTTCTCGGTAGCGGCCCGGTGAACGCCGCCATCGTCAACTCGGTCAGCGCACAGGTGCGGGCTACGGCATTGGCCGGTCAGCTCTTCCTGATCCACCTCTTCGGTGACGTGCCTTCGCCACGCATCATCGGCTACGTCAGCGACAGGAGCAACCTGCGCTGGGGGCTTGGCGTGACGGTGCTTGCGCTCGTCGCCTCCTCCGGATTTCAGCTATGGGGATCGCGTTATGCGCCCGCCGAGAGCGACCCCGAGGCAAAGGCCGCAGCGTAGCGTCAAACGCTGCTTTTCACACATCCAATGCCTATGAGCAAGCGGTTACGGATTTCTGTTCTTGACCTGGTAGGCATGCGACCCGGCGAGCAGGCGGGCGCGGCCATTGCGCGCACGGTAGAGACGGCGCAGCATGTGGAGCGACTGGGCTACACGCGCTACTGGTTGGCCGAGCACCACAGCATTGCGGGCCTCGCCTGCTCGGCCACTTCCGTGCTCATCGGCCACGTTGCCGGGCAGACCAGCACCATCCGTGTGGGCAGCGGCGGCGTCATGCTGCCGAACCATGCGCCGCTGGCTGTTGCCGAGCAGTTCGGCACGTTGGCATCGCTGTATCCGGATCGCATTGACCTTGGACTGGGCCGTGCGCCTGGCTCGGACGCTGCCACCATGCGGGCCATACGCCGTGACATTCGCTCGACCGGCGACGATTTTCCGGAGCTTCTCGCGGAACTCCGCGGCTACTTGGGCGAGCCGCGCCCCGGGCAGCAGGTGCACGCTTACCCCGGCGAAGGCACCAACGTGCCCGTGACACTGCTGGGATCGAGCGGCTTTAGCGCGCAACTGGCGGGCGAGCTTGGGCTGCCCTTCGCGTTTGCCGCACACTTCGCACCGCAGTATGTAGAGCCCGCGCTCGAGCTGTACCGCCGTAGCTTTCGCGCCTCGGCCACGCTGGCAGAGCCGTACGCCATGGTCGGCCTGCCGATGCTGGCCGCGGACACAGAGGCGAAAGCCAGGCGCCTGCTGACCACACCGCAGCAGCGCTTCCTGGCGCTCATTCGCAATCAGCCCATCGAGCAGAAGCCACCAGTCGTAAGCATGGACGGCCTGTGGAACGCATCGGAGCAGGAGGCGGTTGAGGCTCGTCTGGCCCTGGCTGTCGTGGGAGACGCTGAGGGTGTACAGAGGCGTCTGCAACGCATCGTCGACTGGCTGGGCGTGGACGAGGTTCTGGCCGTGACGGACACCTTCGACCAGGCCGACCGGCTGCGCTCGTACGAGATCCTGGCTGATGTGAAAGCACACATTGCGGTGCCGGAGCTTGCTGCCGCCTGAGCGCAGACTGCATGCTCCCCGTGCGCTTCTAAGCACTGTAAATGCGCGCTTTCGCACGCAAAAACCGCGCATAACTGCACCACCGGTGGTGCTGAACGCAACATGGGCAGGTCACACCACGAGCTCTTGCTATGTTTCCCAGGGCTTCAGCAAATGAAGATGACGGGATAGGTCGACACGGTCGCCAGAGAAAGTGACACCTTCCATCTCCAGCCGCATACGCTGCTCATGGGCACCATCTTCATGGAGGCGGATGTCGCCGCCGGCACCCACGATGCGGTGCCAAGGCAGTCTGTCGGGAGGATCGCTGCGCAGCAGCCTTGCCACCGCGCGATGGAGGCGTGGGTAGCCAGCAGCCGCAGCAACGGCGCCATAGGTGCTCACCCTGCCGGGCGGCACAGAGAGGATGATGCGGCGGAACGCCTCGTCGCGAGCCTCGCTGGGCCGCATGCCTTCCACAAGGATCCTGCGCCTGGCACGCTGCAACTCATGCTGAGGGGAAAGTGGCGTGGCCCTGCGGCTCTTTGTCATCGGAGGCCCTCAATCGCGGCTGGTTTCGAGCCGGACCAGCCTATGCGCTTACCAGTTCTTCCACCTGCGCCTTGCCATAGTGGCTCTTCACGTAGCTGTCGAGGATCGCCTTGAACTCATCCACAATGTGATCGCCCTTCAAGGTCATCGCCAGCTTGCCATCGATATAAACCGGTGCCTTCGGGTCTTCAAAGGTACCTGGCAGGCTGATGCCGATGTTGGCGTGCTTGCTTTCGCCAGGGCCGTTGACGATGCAACCCATCACGGCCAGCTTCATCTCTTCCACGCCGGGGTAGTGCTGCTTCCACTCGGGCATGGATTCGGTGATGTAGCCCTGCACCTGCTCCGCCAACATCTGGAAGTACGTGGAGGTAGTGCGCCCGCAACCCGGGCAACTGGTCACCTGCGGTGCGAAGCTGCGAATGGAAAGCGCTTGCAGAATCTGTTGCGCGCAGCGGACTTCTTCGGCGCGGTCGCCGCCGGGCGTGGGCGTCAGTGAGACGCGTATCGTGTCGCCGATGCCTGCAAGCAGCAGCGGTGCAAGACCGGCGGTGGAGGCCACGGTACCCTTCATGCCCATGCCTGCCTCGGTCAGGCCAAGATGCAGGGCATAGTCGCAACGCCGCGCGAGTTCGCCGTAGACATCCACTAGGTCGCGGACGCCCGATACCTTCGCCGACAGGATGATCTGGTCGCGGCGCAGGCCATACCGCTCCGCCGCTGCTGCGTTGTCGAGGGCCGAGCGAACCATCGTCTCCAGCATGACGTCCCGCGCGGGCAGGGGACTCGCAAGGCGGCTGTTCTCATCCATCATCTTGGTCAGCAGGGCCTGGTCGAGTGAGCCCCAGTTCACGCCGATGCGTACTGGCTTTTGGTGCTTGACCGCGACCTCTACCATGGTGCGGAAGTTCTCGTCGTCTTTGCGGCCAATGGAGCAGTTGCCGGGATTGATGCGGTACTTCGCCAGCGCCTCGGCGCAGGCCGGGTACTTCGCCAGTAGCAGGTGGCCGTTGTAGTGAAAGTCACCGATGATCGGCGTGTTCCAGCCCTTGGCCCGGATGCCCTCGACGATGTACGGCAGCGCCTTTGCCGCGTCGTCGTTGTTCACCGTGACCCGCACCATCTCCGACCCGGCGCGAGCTAGTGCGGCAACCTGCTGAACGGAGCTTTCAATGTCGGCGGTGTCGGTGTTGGTCATCGACTGCACGACAATGGGTGCGTCAGAACCGACGCGGACACTGCCAATCTTTACCGTGACGGCCTTGCGTCGAACGATTTCAGGCATGGAGACCTCATCGCCAAGTTTACCAAAGCAGGCGGTACACTAAGCACACTGGCCCGGTAGCTCAGATGCATAGAGCGGCGCACTCCTAACGCGAAGGTCGCAGGTTGGACTCCTGCCCGGGCCACCACTCTATTCTTCATCGACCATTCCCGAGCTATGGCTCGGCGGCAACGCGCCCCATCTGAATGGATCAAGGTTAGAAGGCGGTTCGCTTTCGCGCAACTCCTGTAACAGACGATAGGTGCCCGCAGACAGCGCAGCTGAGGGCTCGCAACAAATTTTCCTGCCCTGCACGGAAGTTCGTCCATTCATGCAAACGAAAATGGATTAGCATCAAGAAGAGCAGCTCGTCGTGGCAATCCCGCCGCCGGCTGTCGAGGAGTACTCATGAAGATGGCTCAACGAGCCTTGATCGCGATGTCTGCGGCAGCACTTTGCTCTGCGCCACTGTACAGCCAAGGAACATCCGGCACGCTCAGCGGCACCGTTGCCGACGCAACAGGTGCCCTGGTGCCGAATGCAAGCGTAACCCTTCGCAATGTGGTCAGTGGCTATACACGTGCCGTGCAGGCTGATAGTTCCGGTCGATATCTATTCACGAACATTCCGTTCAATCACTATCACGTGACCGCCGACGCCGCCGGCTTCCGGCAAAGCTTTGGTGACGTTGAGATACACAATGCCGCGGCTAACACGCTCAACCTAAAACTTGAGGTTGGCACGACGGGCACAGAGATCACGGTCGACTCTGAAGATCTACGGAACGGTGACGCAGTTCAGTCCACCACGGTTGACCGCGAGCTCTTCGGCAAGTTACCGCTTGTGCAGACTTCCTCGCCGCTATCCTCATTGGTGACGCTGAGCACGCCCGGCATCGCGTCGGACTCGAATGGGTTGTTCCATCCGTTGGGTGAGCACGCAGACACCACGTTCGCTATCGATGGGCAACCGATCAGCGATCAGCAAAGCCGCGTCTTCGGCAATCCGCCCTCAACCAACATCATTCAGTCGGTGAATGTCATTAATGGTATTGCACCGGCCGAGTACGGCGACAAGACAAGCCTGGTGGTTGAGACCACGACGCGTTCCGGACTTGGCCAATATCGCCCCACAGGCACAGTGGGTTTGAACTTCGGAAGTTTCGGAACGTATGCGCCGTTTCTAGCCATTGGCTCCGGTACTGCTAAACTCGGAACCTTCCTGAGCCTGGACCTGTTCCGTAGCGGCCGTTACCTGGACACTCCGGAGTTCCGGCCGCTGCATGACATCGGCAATAGCGAGAACTATTTTCAGCGCTTCGATTACAGGCCGCACGATGCTGACGCTCTGCAACTCAATCTGAGCTTTTCCAGGAGCTGGTTCCAGCAGCCGAATCAATACGATCAGTCGCAGCAAGACCAGCGCGGCAAGATCACATCTTTTAACATCGCGCCGTCATGGACGCACATCTTCAACGAAAAAGGCTTGCTTTCCGTCGGCACATACCTGCGCACGGACGTGTTCCACTACTATCCAAGCGCAAATCTGTTCAATGACACGCCGGTGTCACTATCGCAGTCGCGCCGGCTGCAGAACGCAGGCGTTCGGGCGGACTTCTCCGTTACAAAAGGAGTGAATACCTTCAAGGCCGGTGCAACCCTGTACCACACCTTTCTGCGTGAGGGATTCGGGCTTGGCATTACCGACCCGACCTTTAACTCACCGTGTGTGGACGCGAATGGCGCGCCCGTCACTGACACTACGCTTACGGACCCTTCGCAATGCGCAGCGGCAGGTTTCGACTCCAATGACGGATACTTGACTGGAGTTGCGTCATACGATCTCACCCGTGGCGGCAGCCTGTACCAGTTCAAGGGAAGGACAGACGTCAAGCAAGAGGCCTTATACGTCCAGGACACAATTGCATGGAAAGGCTTGAATGTGATGCTGGGGGGACGCGCGGATAACTACGACGCCATCAGTCACCGTTCGTTGGTACAGCCGCGCTTAGGCGTTGGCTATACGATCCCTAAGAGCGGCACGGTGTTGCGCGTAGGTTACGGTAAGTTCTTCCTTACGCCTTATAACGAGAACCTCATTGTCTCGTCTTCTACCGGCGTTGGTGGGCTAGAGGGCGCGAGCTTTGGAGACGTGCCTCTGAAACCGGGCGCACGTGACCAATACACCGCGGGCTTTGAGCAGAGCTTTGGCCGCTTCGCTGTGGTGAGCGGGGAATACTTCTGGAAGTACACCGATCGCGATTTTGACTTCGACGTGGTACTCAACACACCGCTCGCGTTTCCCATCCAATGGCAGAAATCGAAAATTGACGGCTTTGGCCTTAAGGTAAGCGTTCCCACTTACCATGGTGTGTCCGCCTATTCCGTCCTGGGACACACGCGCTCGCGCTTCTTTGGGCCAGAGGTGGGCGGTGTGCTCTTCAACGATCCATCCATCAAGACCAGCCAGGTGTTCCGGATCGATCATGATCAGGCGTTCCAGCAGTCCACGCATTTGCAGTATCAACTGCACCATGGGCCCTATGCCGGTTTTACTTGGAGATATGAAAGCGGCCTGGTAACGGATGCATCACGCGATCCCAACGAGGACAGTTCGGTCCTGAATCTTACGACCGATCAGCAACTGCAGATTCAATTGGCATGCAACGGCGTTAAGGCGACACGGACAGCGCCCATCACGTCGTGCGCTCCAGCGCAACTGAGTTCCCCGTTGATCAACATTCCGGCACTGGGCACCGAGGATGACGATCACAATCCTCCACGCATCAAGCCGAGGCATCTCTTCGATGCCCAGTTCGGCTGGGACAATGTCTTCCAAAAGGATCGGCTGCACACGAACCTTTCCGTCACGGCCACCAACATCACAAATAAGTACTCGCTGTACAACTTTCTCTCCACCTTTAGCGGCACGCATTTCGTTGCGCCGCGTCAGGTGTCCGGGCAGTTGTCCTTCAGCTTTTAGCAGTGCGTTCCGTCATTACAGAAAGGCTCACGCTGACGTGAGCCTTTCTCTTTGCTGTGCGAGCCGCCAACAAGCACGGGCATGAGCGCCTGATAGCTCGCGGGCGGCATCGCTTGTGGCTAAGCCGCCGTCCACCCACCATCGAGCGGCAGGATTGCGCCGTTGATGAAAGAAGCTTCTTCCGAACAAAGGTAGCGCACCATGCCGGCCACGTCTTCCGGCGTACCTAGCCTGCCGACCGGCTGCCGCGCCACAAGCTGTTCACGGATCTTGTCTTTCTCATGGGCGTGGTATTTCTCCAGATAGCCTTCTACAAAAGGTGTTTGCACGGTGCCGGGCGCGATGGCGTTCACACGCAGTTCGCGTGGGTACTCTACGGCAAGCTGCCTTGTCATGGCCAACACCGCACCTTTGGTGGCGCAATAAGCGAAACGGCTTTTGATCCCGACCATGCCAGCCACCGAACCAATGTTCACGATGCAGCCGTGAGAGGCGAGCAGGAGTGGCAGAAACGCTTGTGTCACGTGATATAGGGAGTACACATTGACTTGCATCAGCCGGTCGAAATCATCCGGCTGCACTTCAAGAATGCTGCCAACATGGCCGATGCCTGCGTTGTTAATCAGGATGTCGATCCGCTGTTGCTCCGCAGCCACCTTCTGGACTGCCACACGGTCGGTCACATCCATCGTGACAGCCTTTGCATCGGCAAGCTCTGACGCAACCTGCCTAGCCGCTGCTGAATTAACATCGGCCACCAACACCGAGGCACCGGCACTCGTCAACTCGCGGCAGGTCGCCGCTCCGATGCCGCTACCGCCTCCGGTGACAAGTGCGATCTTGCCTTGCAGCGAGAAGGCCTGCCGGGTGTCTGCCATTTACATCTCCTGTCGCGTGCAATTCCTCAGTTCACCTATTCCTTCAATGCGCACAACCATCTCCTCGCCAGCCCGGAGCCAGCGTTTTGGAGTGCGCCCCAGGCCCACACCTTCGGGCGTACCGGTGCTGACGACGTCTCCGGCAAGCAGCGGCGTAAGGCTGGAGATGTGTTCGATGAGTTGAGGAAGACGGAAGATCAGATTGCGGGTGTTAGAGTTCTGAAGCTCCTCACCTTCGATCCTAAGGCTGATGTTGAGTGTGTGCGGATCAGGAATCTCGTCCTTCGTCACGATGCAAGGTCCCATGGGTGAGAAGGTTGGGAAGCTCTTGCCTAGCGTCCACTGTGAGGTCGCGAGTTGGTGATCGCGCGCGCTTACGTCGTTCAAGATGGTGTAGCCAAACACGTGCTCTTCCCAGCTTTCCTCTGCAATCCGGTAACCCGGCTTGCCGATCACTACCGCCAGTTCTGCTTCGTAATCCGGCTCGGTGCTGTTCTTTGGAAGGATGACATCGTCACCTGGCCCGCAAACGGATGTGGAGAGCTTCATGAAGACCGTGGGAACGGTCTGCACCTTCATTTTTGATTCAGCGGCATGATCCGCGTAGTTCAGGCCGACGGCAAAGATGCGCGGCGGCGCGGCCAGCGGTGCAAGCAGTTGCACCTTCTCTTCCGATACTCCCTCGCCTGTAACTACAAGGTGCTTCAGCGCATCATCACTGGCATCAATCAAAGATTGAAGAGAAGGGAAACGAGCCGGCAATGCGTAGACTTTGCCATTCTGCAGCAGCCCAGGGCGAGACTGACCCGAGCCCAAACGAAACGAAACGAATTTCATGCCATCTCCATCTTCACTGCTCTAACTCCTTGGCGTAATCACACGGTCCAGATGCGTATAGCCGCCATCCACTACGACCTGCTGACCGGTGGTGTGAGCCGACTGCGTTGGCGATAGCAAGAACAACACTGCAGCGGCGATTTCTTCCGGCTTCGTAAATCGCTGTTCCAGCGGGACACGGCTCGCGATGCGGCGTAGTTGCCCTTCCGGGTCCGGCTGCTCTTCAATCCATTGCTGATACAGCGGCGTCATGACCTCGGCCGGAATGACGGCATTCACGCGAATACGATAGGGCAGCAGTTCGACGGCCCACTCGCGAGTCAGCGCAAGCTGCGCGCCTTTGGCGGCCGCGTAGGCGGAGGTGCCACCCTGTCCCGTCAGGGCAACCTTTGAACTGATGTTCACGATCGAGCCCCGGGCGGCTTTTAGTGCGGGCAGCGCGAAGTGCGCCAGCGAATAGCAATGCAGCAGATTGTTTTCCAAGCTGGTGAGGAAGCGCTCCGGCGCGCCCGCTTCCAGGCCGATGCTGTCGTTGAAGCCGGCATTGTTCACCAGCGCATCGATGGCCCCAAGGTGCTCCAGCACCCTGTCGATGCACTCGCGGCACTGCTGCGTGGAACCGAGTTCCGCTGGCAGCAGCAGGCAGTCTGCGCCACTGTCATCCATCCAACGCTGAAAGCGCCGCACGGCTTCGGTCATGCGCGTGAGCACGGCAACCTTTGCACCTTCCAGCAGGGCACCTCGGCTGATCGCCTCGCCGATGCCGGAGCCCCCGCCTGAAATGACAACCACTTTGTTCTCGAGACCGAGCTTCATACGAGCGATGCTCTCATGGTGCCTTCATCAGAGCTGGAATACCTTAGTCAGTTCGACCCATCGCGTGGTGGGGTTGGAGCCTGGGTCCACCTGCTGAAAGCGCCCCATAAGGTTCTCCCACTTCAACACGTTCGCATTGGCTGCGTCCATGGCCGCTTTGTGTTGCAGGCTGAAATCGTCCTCGGTATCCATGATCATGAACAGGCGGTTGCCGCTGTTGTAGATCTGCATGTCGAGCACGCCCGCATCGCGGATGCTCGACAAAACTTCAGGCCAAACCGCGCCGTGATACTTGATGTACTCCGCAATCAGCGCCGGATCAGGGCGGAGATCAAGCATCATGCAAAAGCGGCGCATGCGTCTTTGTCTTTCTGCAGCAACCCCATGGGAGAAGAGCTGATCGCAGACAGAGTATACGTCGATGTACCCGACGCTTGCAGACTCCGTTATGCTGCTAGGCGTGGACAAGAGTGATCCTTTCCAAAGGACCATGCGGATTGACGCGCACCATCATCTGTGGCGCTACACGCCGGAGGACTTCGGCTGGCTACAGGGGGAACTGGTACCCCTACGGCGCGATCACCTGATGCCCGAACTGCTACATGCCATGCGGAATGCAGATGTGGCGGGTACGGTTGTGGTACAGGCCTCTCAGTCAGAGGCGGAGACAAACTTCCTGCTGCATGCGGCCGAGGAGTACCCACAGATCTTGGGTGTGGTTGGCTGGCTGCAGATTTCAGCGAGTGATCTGGCGGAGAAATTGGAACGCTATCAGAAAGAAAGCAGGCTCAAAGGGCTTCGCCACATCGTGCAGGCAGAGCGTGAGGGCTTCCTGGATGGAGATGAGTTCAATCGAGGCATTCGACGGTTGCATGGTACCGGCCTTACTTACGACATCCTGATCTACCAGCATCAACTTCCGGAAGCAATTCGATTTGTGGATCTGCACCCTTTGCAGCCTTTTGTGTTGAATCATTTGGCCAAACCGCTCATCGCGGCGAGCGAAGTTGAGCCATGGGCAAAGTATTTTCGCGAGCTGGCACGCCGTCCAAACGTTCTTTGCAAGATTTCGGGGATGGTTACCGAAGCTGCCGAGGGCTGGACCAGAATGAATCTGCAGCCTTACTTCGACGTCGCTATGGAAGCGTTCTCTCCATCGCGTTTAATGGTCGGATCCGATTGGCCGGTGCTTACTCCGCGATGCACTTACGCCCAGTGGTGGCAGGTGCTCGGAACGTGGCTTGCGCCTCATTCGGTGGACGAACGCGCTGCCATCCTCGGAGGCAACGCAGCCCGCTTCTACAACCTGGATTCCCCTGCGGCGGTTAAGACGATTGCGCGTGATGACGGCGGACATGTAGCGTAACCCAGTCAACCCTTCTGTTGAGGCACGCCACCATGCTGGTTTCCACCACGCCTTCCTCCGAAACGCGCGAAGCTGGCGCACCGTTGCTGCCGCCGGGAGTTTCTCGCGTCTTTGTGCTTATCACTGGCCTGTTCTTTTTGTGGGGTATCCCGAACAACCTGAACGATGTGCTCATTCGGCAGTTCATGAAATCGTTTGCTATCAGCCGGTTCCAGGCGGGGCTGGTGCAGTCGGCCTTTTATCTTGGCTATTTCTTATTGGCCCTGCCGGCTGGCATACTCATGCGCAATAAGGGTTACAAGAGCGGGTTTGTTACCGGCCTGCTGCTCTTTAGTTGTGGCTGCTTTCTGTTCTACCCTGCGGCTCTCTCGGGCCAATATGCATTCTTCCTTGTGGCGCTGTTTGTAGTCGCTAGCGGCCTTGCCTTTCTTGAAACGGCGGCAAACCCTTTCATCGCGCAGCTTGGACCCACGTCCACATCGGAGTCGCGTCTGAACCTGGCACAAGCGTTCAATCCGCTGGGAGCCATACTTGGCGTTCTGGTGGGCACTCGCTTTATCTTCTCCGGCCTGGAGTTGACCTCAACCCAGAAAGCGGCCATGCAGGAAATGAACACGTATGGGGCTTATCTGCACAGCGAGACGCTTCGCGTGGTTACACCTTACCTGGCCCTGGGTGGGCTGGCGCTGCTGTGGGCGGGCATGATTCTGCTCACAAAACTGCCTGCGTTCGTGACTGCGCGCGAGCAAAGTGCAGAGAAGCGCGGCAGTTGGAGAGGGCTGCTGCGGCACAGGCACTTCTTGTTGGCTCTGCCCACCCAGTTCATGTACATCGGCGCGCAGGTAGGGACGTGGAGCTATTTCATTCAGTACTCGCAAGAGTACGGCCACGTTACGGAGCGCAACGCGGGTCTGCTGCTTACTTGTACGTTGGGAGCGTTCGGCGTCGGTCGCTTTGCCTCGGCTTACCTCATGCGTATTCTGCTACCCAGTCGCTTAATGGCTCTGTACGCTATTTTCAACATTGCCCTGCTGCTGTTCGGCATCTTCGTGCCGGGCTGGGGTGGGCTGATCGCAATCCTGATCACCAGCTTCTTCATGTCTGTCATGTTCCCAACCATCTTTGCCATGGGGCTAAAAGACCTGGGACCAGACACGAACCTGGGCGGTTCGCTCCTTGTGATGACTATCATTGGCGGCGCGGTGATCACGCCGGCCATGGGGTGGCTGGCGGAACGGTCCGGCAGCACCGCGGCGTCCTACCAGCTGCCGCTTTACGGGTACGCCGTGGTGCTCCTGTTTTCGATTTTCATGTCCCGTTACACCCGGGAAAGGGCAGCAGCCTCTACATTTGAGGTGTAGTGCGGTACACACTTACGCTACCGCCGTAAGCGCAAGCACCGCCTGCAGATCATCGCTGTACTCTTCCCCGGGCAGGTGATCGAGAACGGCCTGCAGCTCGCGAAGAAGCGCTTTGCTAAGCTTGCCGCTGCGACGCGCATCGTGCAGCAGCGTGCAAAGTTCGTCCTCGTGCTGCGCGATGCAGCGCATGGTGTGCAGCAGCGCATCCAGCCGGTGGGTTAGAGGTTCTGTAGCCGGAATGCCACGCTTAGTAGCCCTGCTCACGAGCTTCTTCTTCGCAGCCTTTGCGGGATGCTTTTTGCCTCTTGCCGTGGACTTCTTCACCATGGTGTGTTCTGATGCGCGCGGCTAGAAATCGAAGCGCGCTCCGAGCTGTACCTGGCGCGAACTGGTAAGCGTGTTTGTGATGAGTCCCGCGCTGGCAACGCGGCCGGTGGTGGTAAAAACATTGCGCTGACTGGGAATGGCGAAGTTTGCACGATTGATGATGTTGAAGACTTCTGCCCGAAGTTGCAACCTGCTGCGCTCGCCGAAGAGGAAGCTCTTGTTCACGGCACCATCAAATGAAACCAGCCCCGGACCGGTAAGCGTGTTACGGCCCAGGGTGCCGTAGAAGCCGGGTGCAGGCAGCGTGAATGCGGTTGGATCGAAGTACTGCACGGGTCCACCCTTGATCGGGTTGGAACTGCGTCCGGGAACCAGGTCCGGCCGCTCTGGCGAGGGTCCGGTGCCGAAGCGCGCGCGCGCACTGTCATAGCTGACCAGCGTGGAAAACGGCGCGCCCGAGCTAAGCAGGACAATGCCGTTCGTCTGCCATCCAGCCGTCAGCCACTTCGGCCCGCGATACCGGGGCAACTCCGCCGTGAGTGAAGTGCTGCTGTAGTGCCGAAGATCGTAATTGGACAGTCCCTTCTCAGCAGCTAGGCTGTCCGGATCCTGCGGCACATCATTCTCGGTGCCCTGCGCGGTGACCAGCGAACTGGTGTCGATCGCCTTACTCCACGTGTAATTCGACCGGAGCTGGAGAACCCTGTTCCACCGGTACTCCAGCGTGGCGCGCAGTGCGTGGTAGCTGGAGAGTCCATTCGTCTGCTTGTAGCGAATTGCTGTGAAGGCGGTATTGCGAACGGCTGAGTTCACCGGAAAGAACTTGCGTCCATTCACAACCTGGGGCAAAGCCTGGTTTGCGTCGGTAATGCGTTGGTCGTGCACACCGCGGTTTGCAGAGTATGCCAATGTAAGCACAGCGCCACGCGCCAACTGCTGCTGCAGACTGCCGTTCCACTGCATGACGTAGGAACTCGCAGGATGATACTGCACCACGTCGACGCGCCCCAGGATAAAGTTCGCCGAGGTGATATTTACGCGCGGGAACGTGGGACTACTGACGCTGCCCACTGTGAAGAACGGTGGCTGCCGGCTGCCAGCATTCAGGTAGAAGTCAGTCCACAGCGGATCGAAGTAGACGCCAAATGCACCACGAACGGTGGTGGTGCTGGCCTTGCCCGGGCTAAAGGCAAAACCCACACGCGGAGCGATATTCAGGTTCGCAGGATTGGTGTAGAGCGGCCCGATGGTGTCCGCTTTATCGTTCAGAATATCGCGCACGGTGGACTGCAAGCCGTCGATTTCCGAGGGTACGCTCGCGCGCTCGTACCGGAGGCCTGCCGTAATATTCAGCGCCTGGCTGGTGCGGTATGTGTCTGTCAGGTACACCGACTCCATGTGCTGGCGCCAATGCCGCCGAGGATTGGAACCGGGCAGCGCGATCTCGACAGCGGAAGGACGAGCCGCCAGAAAATTGGCAACGGAGGTGAACTGATAAAAGCCGTTTTGTGACTGTGCCGCTTCCTGCGGGAACAGGATTTGCTTCTCGTCAAATCCCAACGAAATGGTGTGGCGGCCAGCTGTGAGGGTGAGATCGTCGCTGCCCTGGAAGAGGTTAAGAACATTGACATTTGGCCCAAAACGCATGGGGCCAATCATGGCCAGGCCGGTGATGCTGATCGAGCCAAACGGATTTCCCGGCACAAACGAGAGGGATGGATCCAGCGCAGGCAAGATGTTGTATTCCAGCGTGTAGTAGGAGCGGTTATACGAGGCCCGTGACTCGTTCACCAGGCGTTGTGAGAAGCTGTGGGTCAGCTGTGCGGTGGCGTACTGCGCGCGAGAACGGTTGTGACTGGCAGAAAGCTGCAGCGAGTCAGGCGTGCGAACGTTCGCATTGTCGAACTGAAACCGCGCGAAATAGGAGGTCGCGTCGCTGTGCTGATGATCCACACGGGCAACGAAGAAATCCTCACCCGTAACGCTGGTTCCGCTGGATTGGTAGATACCGGTACCATCGGTAAATACAGTGCTGTTTGGCACGGGGATGATGGCGAGAAAGGGCTGCACGGCGGCCACGCCTGTCGTCCGCGCGGTAGTGTTCGGCACCAGCGCCTGCGTCGTGATGCCGAGATTCTGACGCAAGCCCTCATAGTTCCCGAAGAAAAAGTTGCGGCGCTTGCCCACTGGGCCGCCCGCAGAGCCGCCAAACTGGTTGCGCTGAAACGCTGGAATCGGCAAAGTCTTCGCATCAAAGTAGTTCTTTGCATCCAGTGCAGAGTTGCGCACGAACTCGAATACGCTGCCGTGCAGTTGCCGGGTACCGCTGCGGGTGATCTCATCAATGATTCCGCCGCCGGTCCGGCCGAACTCCGCGCCGTAACCGTTGGTTAGAACACGGAACTGCGCAATGGAATCGACTCCCGGGATAACGCCGGAAGCACCACCTGGCGTGTTGTTATAGGCGTCATTGACGTCTGTACCATCCAGCAGGAAGGCCACCTGATTGGGCCGGCGCCCCTCAATAGAAATCTGTCGGCCCAGACCCTGCGAATCCGGATTGACGCGACGTGAAGGCACCACGCCGGGTGACAAAAGGGCCAGCTGCGTGGTGTCACGGCCATTCAGCGGCAGTTGCTCGATCGAGCGCGGGCCGGTGACGGCGGAAAGCGACGGGTCTTCGCGTTCCAGCATGGCTTCGGCGGTTTGCACTGTCACATCCGCCGTGGACGCCAACACCTGCAGTTTGACATTGACTCCGGCACGTTCGCCAACGGTCAACACAACAACTTGCTGCGTGCGAGCAAACCCCGGCGCTTCTACTGTGACCTTGTACTGCCCCGGCGTTAGTTGCGAAAACGAATACAAGCCGGCGTTGTTGCTGTCCACTGTACGACGAAAGGCACGGCTCTCTTCCACCACACTGACGTGCGCGTGCGCGACCAGAGCACCGCTGATGTCTTGCACCATACCTGCAAGAGAAGCGTTGGCTCCTTGGGCTACAGCGCGACCACCTGGAAGGACGGTCGCCGAAATCCAGACGATCCTTCGTGCGCGATCAAGACATGCATTGCGGCCAAAGCAGCGCGCCGAAAGGCTCATGATTTTAGGATAGCTGCACAGCACCCGTTTGCGATCCGCGGCGAAGATTGCCTTGCGTATGGCGCGAATTGTGGACGGTGCTCAAGTATTTCTGTGGATCGAAACCGCATTTGCCTGGTTGATGGACGTCAGCATGACGGTAGACACATTGACGTGCGGCGGCCGGGTCACGGCCCACACGATAGCGTCAGCAATGTCATCTGGCGTCAGGGGTGTCACATTGGCGTACACCTTTGCAGCGCGCTCCTTGTCTCCACCAAAGCGCACCTCACTGAATCGCGTTTCTACCATGCCGGGATCGATGCTGGTGACACGGACCGGCGTTCCCAGCAGATCAATGCGAATGCCTTCACTCACGATCTTCTCAGCAGCTTTGGTGGCGCAATACACCGACCCGCCCGCGTACGCCATGTATCCCGCGGTAGAACCCATGTTCACCACATGACCTGATCCGCGTTCTACCATACCGGGCAGCACGGCGCGCGTGACGTATAGCAAACCGTTCACGTTGGTTCCAATCATTTCGTCCCAGTGAGCTACGTCGTCGAGATAGAACTTTTCCAAGCCCCGCGCCAGCCCCGCATTGTTTACAAGAATGTCGATGCCCTGCCACTCGGCGGGCAGTTGAGCAATCGCCGCTTGCACGGCGGTGCGGTCACTCACGTTCAGCGCAAACGGAAACACGGCTTCGGCACCGGCTGCCAAAGCCTCGTCGCGTACAGCGTTCAGAGTCTCCAAGGTGCGCGCGCACAGCAACAGTCGTGCACCTTCCCTCGCCATCGCCAGCGAGGTGGAACGTCCGATACCTGCGCTTGCACCCGTAATGAATGCAGTCTTTCCCTTGATGCCGATCGCCATAAATTCCTCAGAGTGTCAGATGCTCGCGGACATCTTCGATCGCAAAGCCAGAGGCTGCCGAAGCAGCCCCTGCTTCGGTGCAAAGACAGGACCTATTGCGCGGTGTCCGAAGGTGCCTGCGTTGCCACACCAATGGATGGCCCGGAGACGACCATTTCCACGCGACGGTTCTGTGCTTTCCCGGCTGCGGTGTTGTTGTCCGCCACTGGGTGTGACTTGCCATAGCCCGTGGCTGTGATGTTTGCCGGATTGACGTTGTTGCTGACAAGGAACGCCTGTGTTGCATTCGCGCGACTCTGGCTCAACTTCAGGTTGTACTCGTCGCCTCCAACGGAATCGGTATAGCCCTCAATCTGCAGCTTCAGGTCTGGATACTGCTGCAGAATGACAGAGACTTTGGCCAGCGAAATCTGGGCGTTCTGTTTCAGGTTGCTCTTGCCGGTGTCGAAGAGCACGTCACCTAGCGTGACCACGAGACCGCGCGCGGTTTCCTGCGTGGCAAGCACGGCGTTGAGTTGCGCGCGCAGCTTTTCACGCAACGCAACGACCGACTGCTGTGCCGCTGCGGCTCTGGCTGCTGCATCAGCAGCCGCGGCATTGGCGTTGGCGGCCTGCGCTTCAGCGCGTGCACGTTCGGCTGCTTCGCGGTCCGCGGCGGCACGTGCGCGTTCAGCGTCCAAAGCCTGCTGCTGCGCGGCCAGTTGCGCCTGCTGCGCTGCCGCCTGGGCCTGCGCGGCCTGCGCCTCTGCTGCCTGGCGGGCGTCCACCTGTGCCTGGCGCTCTTCTGCCTCACGCTTGCGCAAGGAGGAGATGCGGGCGTCCTCGGCACGCTCTACAGCATCGCGAGCGTAGGTGATCTCCATCTTCACGTCGCGATGCTTATTCTGGTCCATGGCGTCGGCATTCTGCAGCGCGGTACGCACCTGCGCCAGAATGTCGGGAGCGTAACGCTCCGCGCCCGCTGCTCGCGCAATGTTATAGGCGTTGTGCGCCTCATAGAGCTCCAGAGGGCTGTGTTCATCGCGCGTGATGGGATCCAAGACGGTCTTTGGTCCTGCAGTCTGCGCGTACAAACCCTTCGGGAGCAGGGTGTAGTGCGCGTTGACCTTGCCCAGCACGCCTTGGGTCTTGTCATCGATGACGCGGTTCTCCAACACCACAATGTCGCTCGGGACCTTGACTGCGAAGTAAGGCTCGGCGGTGACAATCAGTCCGAAGGACTGCAGACCTGTCGTAACCTGCATGTCTACCTTGTTGCCGCCGCCCGTTGGCAGCACTTCGCCAAGGTTTGAGGGTGTGCCGTCTGGCGTGATTGCCCACAGAACGTAGGTGAAGTATTCCGGTCCGAACCCATTGGCCGGCTGAACGTCCTCAAGGTGTACGTTGATGGAGATGCGTCCCTTGTCACTGCCTACCTTGGCTTCGCCCCTGGCGCGGGGCAGCAGGGGAGTGCCGACCATGGCAACCTTGGTGGAGCCGCTGCGATGGAAGTAGTTCACCGCATCCAGGTCACGCCGAACCACGTTCACACGGTAGAGGGGTACGCCATTTAGTTCGCCTACTGGCCGGCCGTCGTTCTGCACCCCGTTCGCGGTTCTCGGGTCAGCCGTGGGGTTTAGCTCCTGCGCTCTGACGGCTACACCAAACGACAAAACACACGTGAGTGCAATGGCCGCGCCCATGCGTGGCAACTTTCCCTCGATGTTTCTCATAGTTCCTCTCATCCCTGAAGCGATGTAAGCACTCGCGTTCCGGATTACACTGTCTCTGATGATGTGACGCCCTGTGTGAAGTGAGGGTTAGTCCCGCGCAGCACATTGTTCCCGGATGCTGGAGGTCAGGACTCATACTGGAACGCTGGTTTGTTGGTGACATCAGGCGTGCGGAGAACTGCTTGCCAGCCTCGTGGTTACAGAATTGCAGTGCGAAGCTAACAAAGCGCGGTCAGCCCCGTTGCAGAACATTCGCTCAGGTCTTGCTGTTGCTGGCCGTGGGCGCACCTTTCGCTCGATCACAGGACTTTGCAGCATGGCAGTGGCAACGTGTCATACGCCCTGCTCCTGACTCGCCAGTTACGGAACAATGTGTTGTCCTTGATGCTGACCTCTATGCAAGCGCCACCCCCGGCCTGCGAGACGTGCGATTGTTACAGGATGGTCGCCTTCTAGCGTATGCCCTGCAGGAAAGCTACGACTCCGGTGCGCTGGACACCCACTCACCCGCACGTATCTTGGAAGACCGGTCGGTCTACACTACGGTGCTCCGTGTTCAGCTCACCCCAGGAGCCGCAAACCAGACGGGAGAAGCGCTGCTGCGGCAGCATGTTCCCGTGGAACGCATCGAACTTGTCCCTGTAGGGGACGCCGCAGAGGTTCAGTTTCGCATCTCCGCAAAGCCGCACTCCGGAGAACAGTCAAGAACAAGGGCCGCACCCTTGGATCCTGAGTTAGTGAACGGCAGTGTGAGTGCCGGCTCTCCGGTGATTATGACTGCACTCGGGGCCAATCTTCAGAGCGACGCGGACGTGGCGATCACGTTGAGCGGCAAAGCCCGATTCACTGCAGCGCTGCTGCAGATGCACCAACGAGCCGTCTGTTATCAACCGCTTTCGCGCTCGGAAATCGTGTTGTTGTTCGGCAATCCGGACGCACCGCCTGTGCATTACGAATACGCCACACACTTTCATCCTTTGGCAAAGCCGCTGCTCGCAAGCATGAGTCAGGCTGAGCCAAATCCGGCGTTCCGGGGTAGGGCAGATCGACGCCGCCTTACGCTACGGGCCAAATTGTTCGCCGCGTTTGCTATCACCGGAGCGGCATTTCTGCTGACAGTGTTGCCGCTCTTGCGCAAAGGACGCTAGTTCGTGCAATGTGCGGCTGCATCGCCGCTGGCGAGCGAGTCGTACAGATCCTTTGCTACCACCACGAGCGACTGATAGGGAGCGTTCCCATCGGCCACCTGAATAAATTTCGACATGGCTGCCTTCGCTTCCGGTAAGCGGCACGTCCAGGTGAGTGACTGTGCTTTGGAGAAGTAGGCGTAGTAGCACTTGGGCGCGTTCCGGATCGACATATCAGAGAGCCGCAAGACCTCGTTCCACTCACCTCGCGCACGCGCTCCATCTAACGGGAGCATGTACTTCTTCGTCGCGGAGTGATCGATGTACACCGAACCGGAGTAGTCGTCCTTGATGGTCTGCGTGCCATCTGGGGCACACGTGCTGTGGATCGTTTCTGTGTCGCTATTGGATTTACCTTCGCCACCAAACTGCGCTCGCGCTTCATGAGAGAGCAGGAACAGAAATACTGCGGCAGCAATGGCACCGGTTTTCATGCGAACAGCCTAGCAGTTGCGAAGCGCAACGCGCAGGTGGGAAGCGTGACCCAAGCACCTTTATCTCAGTGCCTCGTCTACCTCACGGTAAAAGTCAGGCGATTTCAGGATTTCACGAGGCTTGGATCCGTCTGCGGGACCTACCAGGCCGTCGCGCTCCATCATGTCGATGAGCGCGGCGGCGCGGCCATAGCCGC
>CAXTBQ010000019.1:0-45964 GCA_964242065.1 uncultured Terriglobus sp.
CAAATACCAGGCCGACCGCCGCCAGCACCACCAGCGGCCAGGTGAATGCGTTGAGCGGAACCGAGGGTTTGTCGATCACCAGCCGGTCGGCCGTGTTTACCAAAATGTGCAAGTCGCGGTCCACTCGAGCCCCCTCAGCATGCCTCCATACAGCGATCAGATGTACTGGTTGACGCCGATGATCAGGATCTTCTGTGTAAACGCGACCTCATGCACCTTTGTGATGTACACCACGGGTTCAATGGCACCGATCTCGTTGCGAATGGCTTTGATGTCAGCGCGCAACGCACCCAGTTTCACTTCCACTGCCTTCTCCGCCGCGCAATGTCCGTGCGCCTCCGCCAGGACGCCGATCAACGCGTTCTGGATGATCTTGACGTCAAAGTTGTGCCCGATAAAGTTCTGCACGGTAAGCGAGTGCAGTTGGTAGAGCCAGAAGTCATCCAGCTTGAAATTAGCCTTTTCCCACTTTTCCTTGAGCTGGTGGTAGTGGGTTTCCGGCTGCTCCATTTTTTGCGGATCTTTATGCGCAATCGTGTGCGTGGCGGTGAACAACTCGTTGGTTGCGCCAATCACGGTCCGATGCTGGTTGCCGATGGTCTGCTGCAGGAAGTTTCCCGTCACGTCTTCGTTCTTGTTGCCGGCAATCTGCTTTTTTTGGTTGCCGGAGACAGTGTGGGTCCGATTGCTGGTGATGCGCGTGCTCTCATTGCCGTTCATCTGGCGGTCGCGGTCGCCGGTGAGCAGGAGCGTGTCATGGCCGGTGGTGCCTGCCAGCGCGCCCACACCTGTGATGCCGCCATAGCTTAGCTGTCCGGGCACCGGCATTTTGTAGTCGGTTTTGGGGTCGGGTACCGCGAGTGGCGTCTGCACATCGCCGGAGAACACAGCCATCAAATCACCTCCACAGCTCTAAGCAAATCCATTCTAGTCAGAAAGCAGGGGCGCGAGCCGCTGTATGCCATCAGGAAAAGCGTCGGGCGGCGGTACCCCCATGGTGACGGTGGAACCCGGCGGCAGCCGCAAGGTTCCACCTCCGTCCGGCATCATCCACTCTCGCCGCGCGGCATGGAACACGCCCGCAGCCGCCCGAATGACGGTGCCCGCATAAATCGCCGTTTGCTCACCCACTACCAGCGGGCCGTATAGACCGCAATTACCGCCCACCACCACACCCTGCTCCAGCACCACGGACAGCGCGTCTTCCGGCGAAAGGCATCCTGCCAGGACCGAGCCGCACCCGACCACGGCACCCTCTGCCACCAGCACAACGGAACCCAGCAGCACGTGCGAATCAATCATGGCCCGCTCCAGAATGGCCGCGCCCGCCTGCACCGTGGAGGGGGGCATGATCGTCACTCCAGGGGCCAGAAACGTAGCGCGTCGCAGGAAACTGCCGGCAGGCACGCGGCAGCCCGGTGGCCGGTCGTCGCGCCACCCCAGGGTGTCGAGTTCCGCGCCCGGCATCGCGCCGGGCTGCGGCTGCAGCGTTCCGGCAGCGCTCAGCGTCATCAGGGCGCGCTTGATCCAGCCTTGCGCGCGCCACCGGCCCAGGCCGTCGCCCTCTACCGCGCGGAGCGCACCGCTTTCTAAGGCTCCGCACAGATCCTCTAAGAGGGCTCTGCCTTCCGGCGAGCGCATCCGTCCGGCCAGTCCGCTGGGGCTCTCTCCGGCGAGCAGGTCGAAGCGGCATTGCAGTTCGGTTCGCAGCGGCAGGGCGGTGCCGCTTTGCATCCACTGGGGCTGCTCTGCCGAATCCATAGGAATCGTGGATGGGTGGAAGCGGCCGTCTGTTGCCTGTTTCCGGCTGACTATACTGAAGCCATCGGGAGAGCATCTCCCGCACGCGTCCCACGCATCCGTACTCAGGGAGCTGCCACCATGCGCCAAGTGGACAAGAAACGGGCCGGAGATCGCACCTGATGCAGGGAGCCTATGTCTCACTTGGCGGCCTCTCGATCGATGACGCGGTCCTGGAGCGCGTCAGCATTGACCAGCGCTTGAACGACCATTCCTGGTGCGAGGTGCGCTGTCGCAGCACAATGGACCGGCCAATCCCTGGAGAGGACGCCCTGGGCGCGGACTGCACTGTGGCGCACATGGCTGAGGACGGCACGCAACACACCAGCTTTAGCGGCACAGTAGTGGATGTTGCCATCACGCAAGAGGTCTGGGGGAGCTACACCTGCGTGGTTCGCGCCGCTTCCCCTTCCTGGCTGCGGGACCACTCTCCGCGAAATGCGCGCTTCGACGGTTCGCTCTGCGCCGTGGCTGCAAGCATGGACGCCAGCTCGCTCGTGCCGGACAAGCCGGTGCCCGCGGAATACGTTCAGTTTGGCGAGACGGACTGGCAGTTCCTGCTGCGCCTGGCAGATGATCACGGCGGATTTATTCGCACGGCCATGGGCACCACGGAAGTTCGGAACAGCTTTGACGCACCCGTTCCACTGATCTACCGCGATCATTACGGCCTGCTCGAATTTCACATCGAAGGCGAGTTGCGACCGGCGAAGGTCGCCGCGGCGCAATACGATTCGGCTGTGGAAAAAAGCTCCGTGCTGCCGGGCGAGAGCAAGACGCCGCAGTGGGAGCAGCCCGGCGGGAAAATGGCCTCGGCCGTATCCAGCGGGTCCTCGTCCCAGTCGCTGCTGGGCTTTTCATCCCGGTCGCGCTGTATGACCAATGCAGACATGCAGACGCGGGCGCTGTTTGATGCAGAGCGCGCGCAGGGCGGTGCCGTGACTGCGGGCGGCGCTTCGCGAACCCTGGGGCTGGTGGCCGGGGGAGCTGCCGATGTCCAGAACCTGGGCGAGGCAAACGGCACCTGGTACCTGCTGGAGGTGACCCACACCTGGACACAGCAGGAGTACAGCAACACCTTCCGCGCCACTCCATGGAAGAGCTGGCACAGCCCGCTTTCTCCCCGGCGTGCGCATGCGCCCGGCGTCCAGGTAGGCAGGGTGGTGAGCAACGTGGATCCGGGACAGCGCGGACGCCTGGTGGTCTCACTCTTCTGGCAGAACAGCACGCTGCTGCTGGCACCCATGGCCAGCCTGCACTGCGGCGCGGGCTTTGGCTGGACGGTGATGCCGGAAGTGGGCGACGAGGTGCTGGTTGGCTTTCAGGACGCGGACCCGGAGCGCCCCGTCATCCTGGGCAGCCTATGGAACGGTGTACACACGCCGCCGCGCGAGGAGTTTGCCACAGGCGACGAGAGTGAAAACAACTACGTCAAGCGGCTGATCACCAAGAGCGGCATCCGCATCCACATCACCGACACGCCCGGCAAGGAAAGCATCTCGCTGGCCACGCCAAGGAGCAACCACCTCCTGCTCTCGGAGAATGTGGCAGAGACCGGACGCCCCGCCATTGGCATGGAAACCAAGGGCGACATCGTGCTCCGCGCTGCCGGCCGAATCCATCGCCGCAGCGCCTCCCATTCCAATCATGTGGATGGCAAGGAGATGAAGGGCGCCATGGTCTCCATCACAGACATAAACGGCAACAGCAAGGCGTTCGAGGAGACTGAGATTGCAGCAACACTGAGTGATGGCTCCACGTTTAGCGGGCCCGTCGGCGCAGGTCAGGCTTGGCACAGCTTGCCACCGGGCCAGAACTCGCTGAAGACTCCCGGCTTCTACAGCAAGCCTGTGGAGGTTAGCGATGAAGCATAGTGTGAAACAGCGCGTGCTGGCAGCCGCCCTGCTTGCCGGCCTGTGCGCGATGGGCGGATGCAAACGGGTGGCCGCCGGGTCGCGGCACACAGAGGAGGCAACCTTGCCGAACGCTGCGACTCACCGGGTGTATGCCGGCCGCGCCACGCTGCTGCTGCCGAACGGTGTGAACCTCAAGATCACCGAGGCTGAAGTCAATGAAGTTCTGCTGCGGACCGAGCCGGGTACCGACGACTTTGAGAAGAAGTGGACGGCGCGGGTCAACGACATCCGCAACAACCATGCAAATCCCACGGGCTTCTCCAAGGTGGACCGCGAGTGGCCGGGCGATCACACGGTACAGTTCGACACAACCCGCGGCACCCTGGACGCACGGACATGGGAGCGTTGGGGCCTGCTGGGCAATACCCTTGTGAAAGCCACGACTGTTGCGCCGCTGAACAAGGCAGACGAAGCCTACAAGGCCCTCGCCGACCTTTTCCACGCGTTGCTGCCGGACGGCACACCGCGTCCGGGTGACTTCCGCTTTGCCGGTGGCATCGCTAGGGTTCCATTCAACGGCGTCGAAAACGTCACGGCAGAGTGGAGTGAGTCGGTCACAGACGCGGCCGGAAACAGCAAGGCAAAGCTCAACTTTTCCATGCTCCTACAGGTCATGGATATCGCAGGAAACATCCAGGGTGTGCAGCAGGAGATGCGGCAGCGGCTGGCAACGACAAAGCAGCGCGGTGCAATGGACGGACCCGCAGGCGTTGACGTAAGGGAGGTGCGGAGCGGCCCTGTGACCGTCCACGGGATGCAGGGGGTGGAGAGCATCGTCGTGTTTATCGACCGCCCTACCGGCAAGCAATCCTTCAGCGCACGGTGGGAGTGCCCCGGCACCTCTGGCGACGCGTACGCACCAAGCATTGATCTTTCCGCCAGTGCTGATAACTTCAGCCCCGCGGATCTTCCTTTTCTAACAGCGCAATGGAGCGCTGCCTTACAGTCGTTACAATTCCCCAGGAAGTAAGGCGATGGCCAATCCGCCAAGTGTCGTGTACGTGTCCTGGATGGACTGGGCGCGCGGCCAGCAATTCCTCATCGATCAGCACACCCAACTCCGGGTGGAACGTGCGGCCCTGCCCATTGTGTTTGTGCCGGGTATCATGGGCAGCCGGCTGAAGAAGGTTGGCGGCGGCAGGGCGTGGGATCCGGACGACCTGCCCTGGACTCTCCACAACTTTTACAACGCAACCCCAACGGAACGCGAAGCACTGCTGACGCAACACCCCTTGGAGGTGAACCGGAAGGAGGCCGGAGGGCCACCCACAACCTCCTTCCGCACCCGCATGGAGATGAAGTTCAGCTACAGCGCAGAGATGACGATGGTGGCCATGCCGCCGGACTGGGACTGGCTCAATCTGCCGCCCGGCCTCGATGCGGAAGCCAAGCTGAACAAGACCATCGACACCATGATCGACCATGGCTGGGACGAGGTCGCCTGGGGCTTTTACGGCAGCATCCTGCTTGATCTGGCGAAACTAAACCTGGGCGACCTGAGCCGATGCTTCGTGCATCCTGTGTACGCCTATGGCTACAACTGGATTGACGACAACCTCCTTGCGGGCGAAGCCCTGGTCAAGCGCATTGATGAAATCATCCAAAAGGAAAACTACGCGCACCACCCCTGTGACCGCGTCATTCTGGTATCCCATTCCATGGGCGGTTTGGTGACGAGGTCCTGCGTGCTGCACAGCGGGGACGCAGAAGCAAAGACGCTTGGCATCATCCATGGTGCCCAGCCAGCTACCGGCGCGCCTGCCGCGTACCGTCGTATGCGGGCCGGTTTTGAGCCGCCAAACAACTATAATCCGCTAGCCAACCTGAGCGCGGCGGTGAGTAATCGGGTGCTGGGTCCGGACAGCTCCACCGTTGTTCCTGTGCTGGCGAAGTGCATCGGCGGCATGGAACTCTTGCCCACCAAGCACTACCGAACCAACACAGGTTCAGCCCAGTGGCTGACCATGACCGGCAAAAACGGCCAGATCTCGAGTTCGCTGCCTGCCAGCAATCCCTACAGCGAGATCTACTCACTCAACTCGGTAGCGGAGGGACGCAACCCGGACCAACAATTTCTTACCCTGGTTCCCCACCCCACAATGCTTGCGCCGCAAGCGCACGGCGGTAATGTTTTTAGCCGCTACAGCCCAGGGAACGCGCCCGCCCAAGCGGTGACCGACTTCCAAACAAAGCTGAAGGCTGCCGAAGGGTTCCACGACGGCATCGAATTGCGCGTACACCCCACCACATATGTGACCTACACCGGCCATGCCGGGCCCAGAACCTACGACCACGTCAAGTACGGGTACAAGCGCGAACAGCATGTCATGCTGCACGGCACCAACAACGAAGGTTTTGGACCGCCGACAGAGTATGACTATGAACAACTACCGGAGGTGGAGGGACAGGGCATTGACCTAAACCAGCACCCGCCTGGGGGCGGTGCGCCGGAGTACTTCGAACTCGCCGGGCAAGAGGGCAATGGTGATGGAACTGTGCCCGTTTCGTCGAGCAGCTCCTTGCTGCACGCCAACGGCGATGTGCAGGCAAACAACGCACGAGTCGGTGACCCGCAGGGCAAACGCGTCTCCGCCGACATTGCCGGGGTGGAGCACAGCGCCTTCTTTGGAAATGCCGATGCCGTGAAGTTCACCATGATGGCCATTCGGCAGCTGGATCTGAAATATCGCAAGCTCAAGATCGGCATCTGAGCTATGTGTCTAACGCAAGAAGGTAGCGCGCTGCTGGGCTGAAGCGCTGCTGGGCTTCTGCAGCTAGACCTCTGAAGTCAAATCCTTCTTTTGCGTCTCTACGTACAAAGTAGCCCTGCAGCGACCGCCGCGAGTACGCTGTACGATTCGCCGTGTGGCCGTGCCAAATGGCAGCGTTGAAAACGACAACCGTTCCAGCCTCGCCCACGCTGCATACCTCGTCGATGCGGGTAGCGTGTGTATCTGTCATGCTATCTGCCGGTACTCCAGGCCAAAGGTGTGACCCAGGCACAAAGCGCGTAGCTCCGTTGTCCTCGCAAAACGGATCGATCATCAGGATGAAGCCTAGCAATGGTGCATCGGGGGAGTCGCGGGGCAGGTCGCTGTGCAGGGCCTGCGATACCGCTCCGGCCTTGAGCGTTCGCGCCAGCAGCGAACTCAGCTTGAACGGCTGATCAAAGAAGTGCGTTGCCATGGCGAGTAGCGGTGGCCAAACCAGGAGAGCATCGAAAGCTGAGCTGAAACCCAGGACATCAGACATCCGCGTTGTTGTGCTGGCTGCCTGAGCCCGGTAGTGTGGGCCATGCGCGGTCGCCATCACATGGTCGTACGCAGCACACGCCGTCTCTAGGTCTGTCCCGGCGAATGGGCCGGGCAGTGAGGTGAAACCCTGCTCGCTCAGGTCTGCAGCAGACATGGGATCAGTCGATTTCGATCAGGATGCAGGTGGCGTTGTCGTGGCCGCCGGCATCGTTCGCTGCTGTGGTCAGGTGATGACAAGCCTGTTCTGGCGATGTGGCGGCCAGCAGGAGGCTCAGCATCTCTGCACTGGAGAGCGCTTTGCAGATGCCGTCCGTAGCCAGCAGGAAGCAGTCTCCCAACTCCACCTGCACCACCGTCACACTGGGAACGACGATGTCCGCCGCGCCGAGCGCCTGAGTCAAAACGCTGTCCCATTGGGCCATTTGCTGCGGCGAAAGATCCCGGTGGCCGTCGCGGAGCATCTGCGCCAGTTGCGAATCATCGTCGGTCAGGCGGTGCAGCGACTCCCTACGCAACAGGTAGGCGCGGCTATCGCCCACGTGCCCAATCCACATGCGGGTACCATCAAAGTGCGCGACTACGATGGTGGTCGCCATGCCGGCATAAAGCGAATCGCGACCCGCGGCCTGGTATACCGACCGGTTCGCCGCCTGAATGGCACGCTGCAACTCCGTACCTGCCTGCAGGCCTTCGCCCGCATACGGAAAACGGCTCAGGACACAGTCCACAGCGGAGCGGCTGGCCACTTCGCCCGCAGCACGGCCGCCCACGCCGTCGCAGAGGACAAACAGACCGCGGTCCATGTCGAAGCCGAAGCTGTCTTCGTTGGTCCGGCGATGCCGCCCCACATCGCTCAGTGCCGCCGCGCGTATCCGGATGTCCATGTGCCCCGCCCGGTGGTCCGGTTACGCCGTTTTCCTGGTGCCCTTGTCGTAGCCGAAGCGCAGTTCCACCGTGCCCGCCAACTGAATTTTTGTGCCCTTGCGTAGCAGCGCGGCGTTGCCCGGCTTCAGGCGTTCGCCATCCACCTTGGTCCCGTTGGAGCTGTTCAGGTCCTGCAGGTAGAGCTGGCCGTTGCGCTTGACCACTTCGCAGTGGAAGCGCGAGATGGCATGCTCCACGTCGCGCACCACAATGTCATTCTTCTGGCCGCCGTCCTGCGGCACCGCGCCGATGCGAACCTGGTCCTTTTCCAGGCGGTAGGTACGGCCGCTATCGATGCCGCTGGTGACCTCAAGCATGGGAAAGCGCTGCGTCTTGCGGCGGCGGAACCATGCTGTCAGCCCGGCTAAAAGGGCGATCAAACCGGTGCCTCCCGCGAGAAAAAACAGGCGGGAGCGGACGGCCTGCGAGGCGGAGATGCGCTGCCGCAGTTCCCGGACCACCGGGTTACCGGGTGACAGCCGCTCCGCCACGCTGAGGGCCTGGCTGGCCTCAGGCAGATGGCCGCCCAGGAACGCGCTTTGCGCCTGAACCAGCGAGGCGTTTGTCTGCTCCTGCCGCGAGCTTTCATTCTGCTGCTGGGTTTGCGTCTGCGCCTGCGTGGTCTGCTGTTGTTGCAGCCTGCTCTGCGCTTCCTTGTAGCCCTGCATGGCGTTGGGGTTGGCAGGGTCGATGCGCATGACTTCGCTGTACAGTTGCTCCTGCCGCTGCGGGTCAGATTCGGTCAGGGCCTGGGTCATCAGGCTGGCTGCGCGATCTTTGTTTTGCTGGTCCTGCTGCGCCTTCTTGTCCTGGGCCTCCTGCTGCTTGGTCAGCGCCTGCACGGCAGCCGTCTCTGCGGGGTTTGCCGCGGGTGCTGCGGCAGGGGCGGCCGTTGTGGCTACCGGCGGGGGCGCGGGCGCCCTTGCCGTAACTCCGTAGGGCTTGCCCAGTGCGATCAGGTTGATGCGCGAAACATCCACCTGCACATGGTCGTTGGGCAGGACGAGCATGGAGCCGCCGCCCGAGGTCTTGGCTCCGGTCACCGCGCTGCTGCTCTCCGGCCGAGGGTCTGTGGCGACGCTGACGATGTTGCCGTTGATCCAGGTTTCCACCACGCGGCCGCCAATGGCGACGGTCTGCTCTACCGGCGCGCCCGCCTTGCCCAAC
Source organism: uncultured Terriglobus sp. (assembly GCA_964242065.1). Lineage (GTDB taxonomy): Bacteria > Acidobacteriota > Terriglobia > Terriglobales > Acidobacteriaceae > Terriglobus. The sequence continues at coordinate 9,062 of CAXTBQ010000019.1, forward strand.
GCCGCCTTGTTGACTTTGTCCACGGAGCCGGCGTACGGACCGATGCCCACCGCGTAGCCCGTGGCATACTGCCCCGCGGTGTTGCGGACGGAAATCGGTGTGAAGTTGTCCGGCTTGGCATCGCCGCTGACCCTTGCCGTGATCTGGTAAATGCCGTCCTCGAGTGGAGTGCTGTTTTCGAGCCCTCCCGGCCCTGCTTCGCCGTGGATCGCGCCACCCTTCACAGTCCACTTGGCCTCATGCGTTTTGCTGCTGCCGCCGCCCAAGCCGAAGGTGACCATCTTTTCGGCGGAGTGGCCCATGCCGCCCTTGGTGTCGGCCGGCTTGGGCACGGACTTCCATCCGCCCAGATCTGTGCCGTTGAACGTGCTGTTCAGGTTGAGCGGTCGCAGGTGGATGTTGCGCAGGGTGAGCTGGCCGTCATTTTCCGCGGCAAAGCCGAGGTATCCAGCCCGCGCGCCCAAGTCGCTGCCCGTGCTGCCCGCCTGCCGTCCATCCACACGCACGGTCACCTTGCCGTGGTTGGCCTCAACCTCGACCTTGTGCCAGCCGCCCGCGGAGATGGTGGGCATGGACGACTTACCTAAAACCTCAATGCCGCCCACGCCGGCTTTTGCGCCGGAGTAGTCGAGATCGACTGCGAGGCCGCCTGAGTTCTCCCGCGAGGTCCACAAACGCAGACTCGCACCCATGGGGGCGGTTTCGGTGTACTCGAAGTCCAGGTCGAAATCACCGAAGGGTACGGCGGAGAGGATGTGCCGGTTGCCGCCACCGCTGGTGGCCAGGGAGCCGCCGGCTGCCGTCCATGCGCCGTGATTGGTCCAGCCCAGCAGGGACGTGCCGTTGAACAGGGTGAGCGGTGCCTGTGCACAGAGTGATACGGTGACGGACCCGGCGAGCAGCAGCCCGCGTAGCTCACGGGAAATTCTTGTCATCGGGCAACTTCCTCCATGTGCGACTCGGCAAGTGTGTCTCCGCTGCTTGGCGTATCCGGCTGCTCGACAGAGAAGACCAGTTCCATCACGAGCTCCGGTGCGGTGGGTTCGCCCGCTGATGCTACCGCATCGTCCGGCAGGGGCGCCTCGTCCGTCGGAATGGGTTGGTCATCCGCTGGAACGGCATCGATGTGTACCGTGCTGCCGGGCACCGCGTCGCCGCTCAGCAGAATCTCCGACAAGGGCGAAAGCACCTCGCGCTGCAGCACGCGGCCTGCGGGGCGCGCACCGTACTCCGGGTCGTAGGAAAGTTTCGCCAAGAGGTCGATGGCAGCAGGTGTGACTTCGAAGTGCAGCTCGCGGTCGTCTTCCAGTTTGCGGCGCAGGCCCTTGATTTGCGTCTGCACGATGCGCTGCAGCTCCGGCATGCCGAGCGGGTGGAACGGGATGACCTGGCCGATGCGGTTGTAGAGCTCAGGCCGGAGATTGGCGCGGACGGCGTCGAGCAGGATCTGTTCGCGCACGGTGTTGTCCTCGCCCGCCGCCATGGACTCGCGCACGCCCAGGTTTGAGGTGAACAGCACGACCGTGTTGGTAAAGTCGCAAAAACGGCCCTTGGCGTCGGTCAGGCGACCCTCGTCCAGGACGCCGAGGAGGAGGTCGAGGATGGCGGGATGGCCCTTCTCTACCTCGTCGAACAGCACGATGCTGTACGGCGAGCGGCGCACCTGTTCGGTGAGGAAGCCGCCCTCGTCCGACCCGACCAGGCCCGGACGCGAGCCGATGAGGCCCGCGGCGGACGACGCGTCCTTGTACTCGCCCATGTCGATGCGAATGAGCGCGGTGTCATCGTCAAACAGGGCTTCGGCCAGCGCCTTGGCGAGTTCCGTCTTGCCGACGCCCGTGGGGCCGACGAAGAGGAACGATGCGGGCGAGCGCTTGAGCTGCAGGTCGGTGCGCATGCGGCGCGCGGCTTCGCTGACAGCAGTGACGGCTTCCGGCTGGCCGTAGACGCGCTCACCCAGCCTGTCTTCCAAGCCCAGCAGGCGTTCACGCTCGCTTTCGAGCATGCGGCTGGCGGGCACACCCGAGCGCTCTGCGATGACCTCTGCAATGTGCTCCGGCAGCACGCGGTCCGCAACGGCGGCGTTGCCCTTCGCGGCAGACTCGCGATAGGTCGTTAGTTTTGCTTCCAGGTCGGCGCGCTGCGACTCGAGGTGCTGCAGCGCGCCATAGCGGATTTCCGCGGCACGCGTCACATCGCCCGCGCCCTCGGCAGCGGAGAGCAGCCGTGTGTTCTCCTCGATAGCGGCTACGGTTTTGCCCAGGTCTGCGCGGGCGTTGCGCTGCTGCTCCCACAGTTGCAAATCTGCGGCGATCTGCGGCTCGAGTTCTGCAATTTCGGCTTCGAGCGCGGCAATCTGCTTGCTTTGCGCGGTACTCGGTTTGGGCAGGTTGCGCAGCGACTCCAGTTCGGCCCGGCGGCGGGTGAGCAGACGCTCCTGCTGGTCCAGCGCCGTGGGCCGTGACTCCAGCTGCATGCGCAGCCGTGCTGTGGCCGCGTCGATCACGTCGATGGCCTTGTCGGGCAGAAAGCGGTCACGCATGTAGCGGCGGGACAGCTTGACGGCGGCGACCAGCGACTCGTCTGTGAGCTCCACGCCGTGGAAACTGGCATAGCGGTCGCGAATGCCGCGCAGGATGTACAGCATGGACTCGTCAGAGGGCTCGCCCACCTGCACGCGCTCAAAGCGGCGGGCCAGCGCGCCGTCCTTTTCAATGCGCTCGCGGTACTCGTCAAAGGTGGTCGCGCCAACGCAGCGTAGTTCGCCGCGTGCCAGCGCCGGTTTCAGGATGTTGGCGGCGTCCATGCCGCCCTCCGTGCCACCCGCGCCCACCAGCTGGTGGATTTCGTCGAGAAACAGGATGATCTCGCCCTTGCGCAGCTTGACTTCGTCCACGACGGATTTAAGGCGCTCCTCAAACTCGCCGCGGTACTTGGCACCGGCCACCAGGCCCATCAGGTCCAGCGCGACCACGCGGCAGCGCTTCATGCTTTCGGGCACGTCCTGCGCGGCGATGCGCAGCGCCAAGCCTTCCACAATGGCGGTCTTGCCGGTACCTGGGTCTCCCACCAGCACGGGGTTTGACTTGGTCTTGCGCAGCAGCGTCTGGATGAGTTGGCGCACTTCGTCATCGCGGCCCACGACCGGCATCAGTTCACCGGTAAGGGCCGCAGCGGTCAGGTCGCGGCCAAACTTCTCGAGCATTTGCGCTCCGGAGGCGATGTCGCCGTCCGCCTGCCTGCTCACACGCGCGGTACTGCCGCCTTCGGCCGCTGCAGAAGACGTTGTGCCTACGCTCGGTTTCGTACTCGAAGCCGGCGGAGGGGTTTGCGGCAATGCTTCGCTCGTCAGGCCCGCGCGGCGGAACAGGTTGCGCAGATCGCCATCCGCATCGTCGGCGGTCAGCGCGGCTTCCAGCACGTCCACCGGTTCCGCAGAGGCGCGGCCATGTTTCGCCGCCAGATCGAACGAGGCAGCCAGCATGGTTCGCAGTGCCTGCGACGCCAGGGGCCGGCGGCCTTCATCCAGGCGTTGGGCAGAGAGCGTATCTGCCCGTCGCGAGAGCGCGTCCAGCAGCGGTGGAAATGTCACGCCCTGCTTCTCCAGAGCGGGGCGCAGCGAACTGCCGTCACCATCCAGCAGCAGCAGCAGAAGGTGTTCCGGCTGGATCAGCGCCTGCCTGCGCCCTTCGGCCAGCAGCCGGGCGTTTGCCAGCGCGGACTCCATCTCGTCGGAGAGTTTGCTCAGGTCTAATGCCATGTTTTACTCCAGCCGGCGGCGGCGCGGCCGGTTCGGATCGCCATTGTCCGGGTTTGCCGGTGGTGCTTCTCTGGGCATCCAGGAAGGCTGCGGCGTAGAGGCTGGCGGCGGCTCGGCGGATGTGAAGGTGCTGCGACGCGGAGACGTGTCAGTCTGCAGACGGCTACTGTCGCCAAAGCCGCGCGGCGGCTCCGGCGCGTTGCTGCTGTAGCTCCGTGCGTTTTCCACAAACGTAGCCGTGGTCTTTGCCGGTTCCGGAGCCGTGCGCTCCGGCTCGCGCTCAATCACACGCGCTTCCGGCGTTTCGCGGCTGCCGCTATAGAAGCGATGGCGGATGAACAGGAGCGCCGTGCGTACGGTGTGGTACGCAGGCACGGTCACACGAACATCGGTGATGGTGGGCACGTCCGGCGCTTCAAAATCGAGCTCGATGTTGTATTGTTCGTCGAGCTTGACGTCACCGGTGAGGATGTAGCTTTCGCGCCGGAAACCCGAGCCTTCGTTCAGCCGGACCTCTGCACCGATCGACGTGCCGCGCAGCCAAGGCGAGGTGCGGTCGCCCACCAGGATCAGACGGTAGCGGTCGCGGCCTTCGAGCCGCAGGTTGGAAAAGAAGATGGTCATCTCGTCGGCGATGCCCTGCACGCGTGACGCCCGCGCCGACAGCCGGTAGAGCGACTTGCCGCCCCGATCAAAGATGAAGTTCGTGCTCTCCAGCGTGGCCGATTTGCGGAAGTCGATGTACTTGCCTTCCAGCGCGCGCTCCAGCCGCTCCAGCCCGTTCAGCGACTGCAGCGCCTTGCGAACCTCCATGCCCAGGTCGTCTTCGAGCTGCAGCGTTCGACCCAACTGCAGCGTGTGTTTTTGCAGTTCGATGAGGCTGACCAGCTCGCTTTCGCCCGTTTCACGCAGGGTGTCGTAGTACTGCTGCATGCCTTCCGCCAGATCAAAGTAAATGGCCGCGGAGTGCAGCATGCGGCGTACCCGACCAAAGAAGTGCGCAGGGCTCTGGGTGCGGTCGAGCAGCGCGTACGCTGTGTCCTGCAGTTCCAGCACCATGCGTTCCGCGAACACCATGGAGTCGCGGTCGACCTCCGTCTCCAGACCGCGTTCCGTGAAGATCTGCATAAACTCGCGCATGGCACGGTGTAACTCCGCATAGCCGGATGCGAGACGGTTGGTCGCATCCAGGATGCGCCGGGTGCCGGCCATGAGTTCAGAGTGTGCAGCCAGCGAAACGCACGCCGGGATAAATCGCGGATCCGCTTCGAAGGCCATGCCCGTCGCCGGCCGCCGCACACGCCCCACCACGATGCTCTGCGCGCGCTCCGCCGCGGTCACCTGCAGGGCAACGCGGTAGCTCCATACGCGCTCCGTGCGCATCTGCGGATTGAAGCTGTCCACCGAACCGCTGCGCTTCTCCTTACTGTGCGGGTCCAGCACCACGTGGATGGCGGCCTCCGCGACGCCTGCCAACTCGTCCTTGGGATAGCGCGCGGAGACTGTGCCCGCAGCCTCCACGTCCACGATCGCACCAGCCGGTGTGATGCCGCGGGCCCGGTTCACGGAGATGTCGAGATACTCCGAGGTTTCGTTGAGCGAAACCTCAGGATCGTTGCGGATGGTGCCCAGATCGCTCTCCGGCAGACGCACGCCGCCGCCCACCAGGCCGGCACCATGCAGCAGGTAACGCATGCCCCAGGCGCTTAGCGACTCCAGGTAATGCTCCTGCCGAAGAAAGTGCTCCGGCGTAAGCAGCATGCCGTGTTCCCAGTTCACAGACCGCAATTGCAGATCGTTTCCTGTTCCCTGCCCGGCGGTCTCGCCGCGTTCATCCATCATGCGCCTGTCCTGCTGTCTGAAATATCTGCTTCCTCAAGTTGCGCAGGGGCCGTTCTGGGTTGCTCCGCCAGCGCGCTGCCCAGCTCCTTGCCCATGTGGGTGTTGATGCCCAGGCGGCTGTTTCCATCCTTTACGCCCAGCCGGGGTGCCCGGTTGCGGTCAAGCACCGACCAGCGCACGCGATATTGCGTTGCCACAGGCATCACCATTTCCAGCGTCTGGCGCAACAGGCCGGCACCCTCCGGTGTTTCCACAAACTGTTCGTAGCGCTGGAGCGGCACCGGTCCGATCTCGATTTCCAGGGTGGACGGCTCCTCGGCCGCGTCGCCCATGAGCAGGTCCACGCCCAGCCGTGACGCACGCGCCCCCAAGCCAGATAACGCGGCATCCGGGAGCTGCGCGAACGTGGGCAAATAACGAAACTGAGCGACCGGCAACCCGAGCAGCGTTTGCAGCACAAAGGCAGCGCCCCCCTGGCTGCAGGAGTACTGCGCCATGCCGGCTACCAGCGTGGCGAGCGGGTACCAAAGAGCGCGCGGCCAGCGGCCGGCATCCACACCGAAAAGATTTAGCCATCGCTCGCAGGCGGAGGGGTCTTCCGGCGCAATGCGAAACAGCGGCGCACCCTCCTGAAACCAGTGCTTCAGCTTCTCCAGCGGGTCATCGAAACCCTGCAGGATCTCCTGCGTGCCCATGTGCGTTTCGCCGCCGGAATCCCACATGCCTACAGGCAGTGCATGGGTAAATCCGAGACCGGCAATGCGCAGGTGGACGCGAGTGTCGGCAGCCAGCGGTTCGCCGGGTAGGGGCACCTGGCCCACCACCGTGCCCGGCACAGAGGCGTCGCGGCCGCCCCGCTCAATGGCAATGCGGTGTGCGCCCACGCCTAATGCCTCAAGCGTGGCCAAGGCAGAGTGCAGCGAATGGTGGTGCGCCTGCCTGCCCGTGGCAAACGCGGGCATCAACACGGGCGGGCGCGCGGCACCCGCTGGCGACCCGAGCAGCGCGTCTACTGCTTCCATACAAACTCCACCGAAAGCTCGAGTCCTTGCACCAGACGCGAGCTTAGGGAGATTTCCATCTGCGACTTCAGCGCGGGCAGCTCAATCTCCGGTCGTGTAAAACCTGCGGTATCCAATGTCAGCGTGAGCCGCTCGACGCGTCGCAAGCCTTCCGGGCGGCGTTCCGTTCCGGAGGTGCTATCCGCGTGCAGGATGCGCCGGTCCACCGCCAGCGCGGCAGTCTCAAGGTCCTGCTTCGTCACGATGCGCCCGCGTGAGAGCAGCGCGTCCGCAAAGCGTCGCTCTTCGCTGGCCACCTGTTCGCCATTGGACCCGCCGGACGCGGCTGTGAGCGGGGCCACGCGGATGCCGTTGAGCGCCGCAGCGTTTGCAAAGCCGGTAATGTCGCCCGGGCCCACGCGATTGCCCAGCTCACCGTTGGTCAGCCACAGCCGGACGTTTGCCGATGCATGCTCCTCACCGCTGCTGTGGCGGCCCGGCTGGATGGTGAGCCGATTGTTATGCAATTGATAGCGGCCCATCGTGGCGCTGGCGCTGGGCTGCGCGGCCGGCTCATACAAGTCGTTATCCGTACTCATGACGGTTAGCGGCGCAACCAGGTGCTCCGCCGTGCCGCCCGCTCGCGTGACCGGGATGGAGATGCCGTCGCGGGCGAACTGCACCGTCTGATTGCGGGGAAAGACATTGGATGCCGTCATGCTGTGCAGCACAATGCCGCTGACCGCGTGATGGAGCGACGGGATACCAGGCGGCATGGGAATCTTGATCCAAAGCCGCGGTTCGCTCAGCACGGAGGTGGCGTCGCGGTTCAGCAGGCGCGACAGGGCCGGTTCCAGCAGCCGCGGCACACGGCAGCGAAACGGCGCGTCCGCGTGCATCGGCGGAAACACAAACTGCCGACCGGTGTAGAAGCCGTCCGGGATGGACGGCAGCGGCGTGTCCAGCATGCTGGTGCTCTCATTCGCCACTGTCTGGAACTGCAGGTGGTAAACGCCGGCGTTGCCGCGGCGGGGCCGAAGCAAGCCCTCTCCGCTCAGGTCGCCATCCGCGCCAAAGATCCACCATGGCTCATGACAGAGCGCATGCTGCACGGGGTAGGTGCCCGGCCCCAGTTCGAAGAACATGCCGTGCCGGTTGAGCATCTGCGGGGAGAGGTTTTCAATGGCGAGGTACAGCGCGGGCTGCGGGCCCAGGCCCACCGGAACCGCTTCCAGCGACGGCCGCATGGCTGTCATAGCGTCGCTCATCTCCACTCCGCTGAGCACGCGGATGGTCTGGTCCTGGTAACTGAGCGCAAACGCGAGCCGCGCCCGCGACACTTCGCAGGTGGTATCCAGGCTGAAAATCAGGCGCTCGCCGGTTGCGGCAGTGGCGTTCAACTCCGTGCCCGCGCGCAGGACACGGGGTTCCGGCAGGTCGTTAAGAAATCGCACCGCCGCCTGTGCAGGAGTAGCAAGGTACTGCTGCACCTGCAGGCCGCGCATGAGCTCGTGCAGCAGCGACTGGCGAAGCTGCGCGGTATCGCTGTACACCTGGTCGATCTGCTGGGCCACAGTGCGGAACAGCACGGCAAGCATGGGATCGGTGGTCTCCGCGCTGACGCCAAAGTCTTTCACCCGGCGGCGGAAATCGTCGCGCAGCTTGCGGTCGATTTCCAGCACATTGGGCGTTTGTGTTGCCATGCCGCTGCCCCTCACGCTTCCTGCGAAACACGTGCGGTCAGTGTTTCCGTGGTGGCCTGGTTTTCGAGCGTGATGGAATACGTGTCCACGTCGCGGTTGCTGCTGAGTTCCCGCACCACTTCCGTGACGACGTAGTCCTTCAATCCGAGGTCGTCCAGCGCTCCATTGATGCGCTCTGTGGCCAGCCGCGGCACGTCCGCGCGCAGGCGGCCCTGCTCAAAGAGGTCACGCAGGCCGAATTGCGGGCATCCGCTCCACGAACCCTGCGGCGTGCGCGCCATCATCTGCAGCAGCGCCAGCATGGATGCCGAGTGCTCCGTGCGGCGCAAGAGGCCGTTTTCCTGGAGCCGCATGGGAAAGGCGAGGGACTGCATGGGTTCCTCGGAGCAGTGGTAAGAGGCAGAAACAGCTTAGGTGCCCGCGGGGCAGGCACCCTGAGCTGAAAGGATCAGGCGGAGCTAGTTGCTGAGCGTGATGTCGCGGAAGTTCTGCTGGTTCATTTCCGCTTCCAGGTCGAGCACGAGTACGTGGTTGATGCCGGCGTGGTCCTCATCCGCAAGCTGGTCGTCGCTCATATACGGGTTCAGCGTGTGATAACCACTGATCCAGCCGTTAAAGCTGTAGGCTGCCAGAGCGTCCTGGTGCGAATCGTCCTTCCAGAACTCGAGCTTGATGGGCTTTACCTTGTCGCGCGTGACCACATTGGACAGGTTGAACAGCGCGCTCATGGTTGAGAACGGAATGTTTGTGTCGTCATGAAAGTCCACGTAGACGCGGATGTTGGTGTTCAGCGAACCCATCTGCGGCATGCCCGCGCGGTCCTTGTCTGTGTTGAACGCGACCGAGATGGAGAGGCAGTCGAACTTGTTGCCGTCGATGGTGCAGGTGCTGCGGTATGGAGCTGCCATAAAGCGATCCTTTCAAAGGTGCTGCTGCGGTGCTTACCGGATGGCAGAAGCGGCTCAGCTTCCGCGAGTGGGCGGCGAGGCGGTGCGGCAGTTAGTTGCTGAGTTTCACATCCTGGAAGTTCTGCTGGTTCAGCGCGGGCTCAATGTCGAGCACCAGCATGTGATTCAGGCTGGGTGCGTTGCCTTCGGCCAGGGCGTCTTCTGTGCTGGAAGAGACGCTACGCGGCAGGAAATCCAGCGGATTGGAGGTTTCAAAGCGGCGGATCCAGCCGTTGAAGCTATACGAGATCAGCGCATCCTGCTGCGAGTCGTCTTTCCAGAACTCGATCTTGACCGGCTTGATCTTGTCGCGCGTGACCACGTTAGCCAGGTCAAAGAGCGCTTTTACGGTGCTGAACGGCAGGTTCTGGTCGTCGTGGAGGTCGGCCCACACACGGATCTTGGTGGCGAGCGAACCCATCTGCGCGACGCCCGCACGGTCCTTATTCGTGTTGAACTTCACGCTGGTTGTAACGGCCTGGAATTTGTTGCCATCGATGGTAACGGTTGTGCGGTATGGATTTGCCATAAGAGTGGCTCCTTCATGTTGGAAATGATTCGTGCTGAGTCGTTAGGACTTGCTGGAGGAGACGCCGAGAGAAAACAGCGACTGAACCAACGACTTGATTTGTCCCGCCGCAGCTTCCAGCGGGCTAAGGGTGCTCTCCTTCACAACGGGTTCCGGAACCGTGGCAGTTGAAACAAACGCCTTTTCCTGCTCAGGCGGAGCCTTTTGTGCAATGGCGGCACCGGTCACGCGGTAAACCTGTGCCGGCTCCGGCCCGGGATCGCCGGCCACGCCTGCACGCCCGCGCATCTCCGCGGCTTGCATCCCGGCCCCCGCCTGCCCGCATGCCCACGCCCACGGGCTTTTGCGCCGGCACAGCGCCAAATGCCCGCCGCTGCTCCGCGTCGCGCGCAGAGGAACCGGCGCGCGGAAGGATGGAGTCTGGCCTCTGTTCACCCTCAGCGAGACGCGCCGCAGAGCCGGCCTTTGGAATACCGATGCTGAAACGAACCTGACTCATTAGCCCCTTCCTAGTTCTTCGCGGGTTCCTGCTTTGTGAACTCCGGCACATCTATTTTGAGAACAAACGTTTCCGCCGGACCGGTTGGCATGACGCTCAAAGTGATATCGCAGATTCCCTGCATGCGCTTGTTGCTGTCCTTGTCCACGAACAGGTCATAGCCCAGGATCGTGCCCTGCTCCACCTGCTCGTCGAGCAGGCGCTTGAGTGGCGTTTCGATCTGCTGGTCCATGAAGTCTCGCGTGAGTACCTGACCGGCTACCTGCAGCAGATAGTGCCGGCAGCACCGCTCCAGGTAGCGGAGGATGCGGTACGAGGTGAAGAACTTAAGCACGCCGTAAGGATCGTCCGCCTGGGTGCGGCAGCCATAGAAGCAGAGGTGATTGTCCGCGTCCCGAATGATGGGGATCAACTGCCGCTCCATGGACAGGTGCTCCATCTGCCCGATCAGCGGCTCGATGCGTGCCTTGGCCGCGCCGTTTACCCGGCCGAAGCGCGAACCGACCGGCCCCTGTGCCATGCCCTGAGCGTCATCCGCACGCGCCACCGCACCAGCAAACACCATGGACGGCGGACCGTACAGGCCTTCCGATTGGCCGTCCCCTTTCTCAAACCAGTGCGCTGAACGCATCTGCAGATATCCCATCAGGCACACGTCCGAAGCAGCAGCATCCTCCGGCCGCTTCAGGAACTCATACTTGCCGCCGGGCAGGAAGTTGCGTTCCACGTTCTTGAACGAAGTTTCATCATCCAGGTCACCGATCAGCAGCATGCCCCACGTGTTCGCGAGCTGCTCCAGCTTTTCGCGAATGGGCTGCGGGTAGTATCCCGGCACCACCAGGTTGCAGATATCGTCGCGGAAGTTGAAGTTGTCATTCCGCTGCACCACAAAGTGCTCCAGCGCGGCGACGCTCATGGAGAAAATGTCCTCCATCGCCTTTGCGTCAGCATTCAGAATGTAGAGTTCCACTGGCTTGCGAACCTTGCCATCGCCCACCTTGGAGTTCTCGAAGAACAATTGAAGTTGCCGGTAGGAAAGCTCCAGCGGACGAATCTGGTCGAAGATCTGGCCCAGCAACTGATCGCGCACGCTCTCCGCGCGATCGATCTGCCCCTGCAGTTTCTTTACAGTCTGGTCGTAGGAGTCGTCGGAACTGATGAGTTGCTCAAAGTTGGTGAGCTGACCCAGGAACTCCTTGGCGGATTGCGCCGAGAAGATGCTGGCAATGTCTCGCTTCTCGTTTGTAAGCCCGGGGTGAAGATCGGCAAAGATATCCTGCAGCAGCTCTTTCGCAGGGCTGTTGCCAAGGATCTGCTCCGTGGTGCGCGTGGCGGTTGCAGTCGGTGCCATTGCTTATTTCTCCCCTTCGGCAACGCGCTGCAGTTCCGTGCGCAGCTTGCCGAGTGCATCCACGATTTCCTGCCGTTGTGACGCGTTGCCCCAGGCCCGGCGAACGGCCGGCAGCTTCCAGCGGTCTTTCAGGCGGTACAGCAGGTCGATATTTTGCTTCAGGTCCGCCAGATCGTTTCTAAGGAAGCGCGACTCGCCATCGGCATCTTTCACTTCCTGCCGCTTCTGCAGGTTCTCCGGGTCAAAGTCTTTAATGGAGCGGAACTCAAAATCCGCGCGAAACTCCGCCTCATCCTCTCCTGCATAACCCTGAAACTTGAGCTTCGGTTCGAACTTTCGGAAGGCGTCGCCAAGGTCTTCCACCTTTGTGAGCTCTTCCGTCTCCGAGCCCGCTTCGCTGCCGACGCGGTTCAGCGTCATGGGCAGCATGGCGGCGGCGGTGGACGTGGGCACCTTGCGAACCGCGGCGGTAACACCCTTCCGGACGACTTTTACCAGGGGCATGCTCTTCTCCTCTTACCGGTCAAAACTTAGGCGGGTCTTGGAAAACTCTCCGCGTGGTTGAATCTGAGTCTTCTGCGCTGCCGAACGTTGTAGCGGACTGCTCTGAACTTCCGGTGAAAATCCATCCGGAACCGACGTTGAACGCACCTGGACGCCGGACGCCGCACGCACGCCGGAGCGCTCGCTGCCCCAGCGCTGCGTCCGCTCCGGCGCCTGCAGGTAACGGTCGCCCCAGATGAGCCTTGGTAACCAGAACCATAGCAGCAAGAGCAGAAGAACGGCCAGCAGATACAGCAGGCCATGGGTAATTACCAACATCCATCCGGAATTTGGTTCGGGGTGCACGGCGATTAGCGCGCGCAACTCCTCCCGCGAGGCCTTGCGGTCGAACACGGGCGGCGCGGTGGCAGGCACGAGGAGGCGCAGTGCCGGACCGGTAAGCAGCGTGCCGTCCTCAAGCCGAAGCGTCGGGATCCACTGTTGGTCACGGCCGGCCAGCGAAACGGCACCGGATACCGGCAGCAGCCACGTCATGCTGATGGAGTGGCTGCTTGCGGACCGCGTTACGTGCAGCGCATCGAGCAACTGAGCGGCATCCGCCGCGTAGAAGAAGCGGCCGGGGGAAGAAAGCCGTTGCAACGCCGCCGTGTCAATCGCCGTGCGCTCCCCAAAGCCGATGCCGACCGTGTCCATATGCGCAGCCTGCACCTGCGCGGCTGCCTGCTGCAGGCCCAGCTCGCCGTTCAGTAGCTGCCCATCGTCGCCGCTCATCACCTCGTTGCGGCCATCTGTCATCACGATCAGGTGAGGCTGAATGTCCTCGTTCGCGTTTCCGCCATGGCGCAAGAGCTCCACCTCATTGCGCAGCGACTCCTCGCCTGTAAACACCGCCTGGTACAGCGCCGTGTTATTGCGATTGCCGGGCACGGGCAGAGCTTTCAGTTGCGACAGGGCATCTGCCTTGCGCGTGGTGAACACCGCCGCGTGGATGGTGGGGACCACGTTGTGGCTTTCAAACGGCACGATGGCGACCCGGTCCGAGCCCTCCTGCATGCCGTCAAGAAACTGCGCAATAGCGGACTTGGCTGCCTCGAAGCGTGATTGCCCGCCTGCCACGGGTTGGTTCATGCTGCCGCTGATATCGATCACCAGCAGCACCACGTTTGTGTGATCGCCTGCATCCGGCCCGCTGCCGGCAGATGCATAGAACGGCGAGACCTCGCCCTGCGGCGCGCTCAGATGAAGGCTGCCCGCCAACTGGCTGGCCGCGGGCAGCTTGACCGGGGCCGGCGCGCCGGCTGCCGTGACCGGTGTCACAAATGCGGAAAGGCATGGCGACAGAGAAACAGGCGCGCAGTCCACCAGCCGCGGAGCATCCACCATCTGCAGCGCAACAGGTCGAGCCGCGGATGTCTGCGCCAACGATGTTCCGCCTGCAACGAACGCAGTCAGCAGCGCGGCCGAACGTGCGAATTGCGAAGCCACTCGCATCACTCTCCCAGCTTTCTGCTGTCAAATTTCATGGCCGTTCGCCCGATCAGGACATCGTCTGAGGGCCGTAGCTCCTGCGACGACACCACCGTCTTGCCCTTGACCCGCAGCACATAACGCGCAATGCCCTCGGGACCGCCAGCGTCCGGATGCCGCGCGATGAAGTAGCGGCCGTCCTTTGAGAACACCACGGCATGCCGTGGAGCCACCGCACTATCAGGAATGCAGATATCAGCCCCCTGCTGGAATTTACTGCCGCTCTGCGCGGTGGGCGCGCTGCCGACGGTGTAGGACTCTTCGACATCCAGATCCCACAGCGTCTTGTTTTTACCCAGCTTGTTCTGCGCGCGCGCATCGCCTGAGCTCACAAAGCGGAGTACGCCCTCTTTGACCAGTACAGGCGCAATACCCGCGCCAAACCCCATGCCCGCACCGGCCAACATCAGTCCGCACATGGCTACTCCGGCCGGCAGGTGCGGCGTAAAGAGCACAAAGACGAGACCGCCCAACAGGCCGCCGGCCAGCCCTCCCGCGTACGTGTGGAGCACTCGCGCAAGATTGCTCCTGGCCCAGCGCAGTCCCAGACCGAGGCCCAGCAGCGAGAAGCAGAGCGCCCAGGCGGCGATGCGGTAGAGCGCGGGCGAGGCGGCGGCAATGCCCTTGGCCAGCAAGAAGTCGAGTCCGGCGGCCACGAGCGCGGAGGCCATACCAAAAAGCACGCCGTAACCGACCGAAGAACCGCGTACCCGGCCAAGCAGGACCTTGTCGAAGTGGAGGTACATGGCGATGGAAACTACCATGCCGAACACAACAAAAGTCACCGCATCCGGCAGGAGGCGTATCCCTAAGCCCGAGAGCGGGATGTTCAGCAGCGCGGCCAGCAGGGACGAGACAAGGCCGCCCGCCATGCCCGCCACCGTCGCGAAAAATAATCCTCGAAAAAGACTCATGCCGATGGCCGACTTGTTCAATCCGAGCAAGATACGGTCTGCCCGGGGCAAATGCCGCTCTGCTCGTTTGGGTATAGAGGGTGAGAAAATGGCTCGAGTTGTCTTTACACTCCGTACATCCTTTTCGTGCAGTGGCGGAGCCTTCCACCGGGGCCAGTGGGTCGGCAGGAAACTTGCTTTCACCACCGCAGGATCTTGCGGCGCTTCGGTCCCGCCGGGTCGTTGTGGTCGGCACCGGCGCCCTGGGCTCTGCATTGCTGGAGCGGCTGCTCCTGTGGGAAATACCGGCGGTGACGCTGATCGATCCAGACGCGGTAGAACCGAGCAACCTGCCCTTGAGCGCCATGCTGACACGCGCAGCCGAGCGGGGAGAACCGGGCGAGAGCAAAGCCGTGCTGCTGGCGCGTGAGGCGGCGCACAGCCGCCGCCTGCCCTGGGTGGCGATCGGCTCGGAGATTGCCGACGTGGGCTGGGGAACAATCGCGGCGGCAGATGTTCTGGTCTGCTGCACAGACAGTGCGCTTTCGCGCGCGGAAGTTGCCTTTCTAGCGTCCAAAATGCGCATTTTTGTGATCGATGGAGCTGTATTTGGTGACGGCATTCCCGCGGGCAGGGTGTCCTGGTTTGCGCCTGACACAGAGGCGGCGTGCTATCTGTGCGGCATGGCCGAGGACACCCGGGCGAGCGTGCTGGGTTATGCCACTTCGGCTTCGCTGGGCTGCCGCCTTCCGCGTGATGAGGCCGCGATGACCGGTACGCTGGCCACGCTCGAGCGTGTTGCGGGCAGGTTGGCAGAAGCCGTGCTCAACTTCTCCCCGGAGGCAAGTAGCTCGCCATCCCGGGCCTGGAAGACGGGGCTGCGCGACGGTACCTGGTTGGACGAAACCTTTCTGCTGGCTCGCAGCGCCACCTGCCCCTGGCACGAAGCTCTGCCGGCCCGGCTGGTGCCTTTGCCGTGGGAGTTGCCGCTGCAGGGCTCGCTCCGTCCCGGCGGACCGGCACTGCAACTGGCATGGCCGGTTTGCACGGAGGCGGTGTGCAGCCGATGCGGAAACCGAAGCAAACCCATGCTGCGCGTCGCAGCCGTCCGCCGCCGGCTGCAGTGCCGGTCGTGCGGCGAGCAGGCCATGCAGCCATTGCGTGCTGTCCACCGCATCAGCCCCAACGACCCGCTGGCACGCCTTTCTCCACGGCAGCTTGGGCAGCCCGACCGCCACCTCTACCTGCTTCCCGAGACTGCTGATATGAATGGAAGCGAAGGAGAGTCCTCCGCGTGAACCGGTCACTCGAGCGCGTCGCCATGCTGGCAGGAGTTCTTATCCTGTTTGCGTCTCTGCAGTTTGGGGCGGCGCTGGGTGGTGGAGCGGTATCGTTGCCCGCCGCGCTTCTGCTGGCCGCGGGCGCCACCTGGCTGTGGCTCCACTTCGATCTGCCGCAGGCGGGCGCGTGGGTGCCCCCGTTGACCTGCGGCTTGCTGGCCGCGATGACGTCCGCCGTAGCCGCCCTGGCTTTCCGGCCGGACTTCGCAGGGCTATTCAGCTTCTTTACGGCAGCGCTGGGGAGCGGCCTTTGCGTATACGTTCAACGCCGTTCCTCGGCCCGGTGCGGTCTGTGCAATCGACGCCTTTCGCCGGGAGACCTCCAGTTCGCCTGCCCGCGCTGCGGCATGCACGTGTGCGATGAGACCTGCTGGAGCTTTGAACACCGGCGCTGCCAGCTTTGCCTGGAGCAGCGCGTCCACCTCTTGCCCACGGAAGAACAGTGGTGGATGCGCGTGACCGGTCCCCGGGCAAAGCACGATCGCTGCCTGGTATGCCGTGGCGCGGCGGACCAGGTGGACCTTCGTGCCTGCCCTCACTGCCGGCGTGCGCAGTGCCGCGACTGCTGGGACTTCAGTAACGGGGAATGCCAGCGTTGCGGCTCGGCTCTACCGGACCTGCCGGCGTCGCTTGCCAACACGGTAACTACGGCCGTGCCGGGTGAGCCATAGCATTGGCGCGCGGCGAAAGGGTGGGGACTCTGGACTGCGCGTCGCTGCGGTGGAGAGGACAAGTTCGAGAAAGAAGACGCATGGCACCGGTGTGTCTCCAATAGCCTCGCGGTTCGTGCGGTCGAGCCGGTGGCCCAATCTCCGTCACGGGTGCCGGATGTGCGCCAGTCGATTCGCTCCTAAGCACGGGAACCCGGGGGAACTCGCGATGGCGGTTCTGATACATTGGAGCCGCTAGACCCCTCTCTCAGGGTGTAGAAAACACAGGAGCGGTGCGGATGCCCAAGTATCAGGTCTACTTCGATGTGGTCAGCGGCGAGACCAAGTACAACGTCGACATCGACGAAGGCGAAACGCTCGATATGGTGTTGGAAGAAATTCTGTTCGACCTGCGGGAACGCGGCGACATGCTCAAGGGAGATGGCGAGCCGGAAGTGGTCTGGAACGGCCGTTCTCTGGATTTTGCCGCGCCGCTGGAAGCGCAGGGCGTGCGGCCGGGAGACGTGCTGCGGGTGTCCACCGTGGCCACCAACGGCTAGTGCACCCGGTTGGCGAGCGCCGCCTCGCCCATGAGTGGCAACTGCTGCGGGACTTGGCCGATCGGAACCCCGGCCGCATCACAGACCTCTGGCGCCGCGGCGGAGCAATTACACTGCGGCTGCACGGACCGGACGGGATGCCGGTCGGCAGCACTGGACATCACTGCCCTGTTTCCATGCATGCGGTGCGTTTAGAGTTCCCGGTACACTTTCCGGCAGTGCCTTTGGAGATGTTTCTGGAAGTGCCCGTCGTTCACCCCAACATTCACCCGGAGACCGGCTTTGTGTGCCTGTGGGAGCGGCACCGCGTGAGCCATACGGTGGAGCACGCCATGCATCGCCTGGTGGCCATGCTGGCCGGTGAGCTGCAAAATGCGGAGGCTCCGCACGTCATGCAGCCGGAAGCGCTTCTACGGCGGCATCGCAGCGCTGCCATGCCGCTGCTGGGCGTGGAGTACGAGGCATTTTTGCCTGAAGCGAGATCGGCAGTCCGAAAGCGGCGCCTTCAATGAGCGCGCAAATGCCTACCCCGGCTCCGCCCGTGCCCGCGGCGGCAGAAGACGGTACGCGAACTGACACCGCTGAGTTGGCTGCACGGCTCCATGGAGTGTTCGGCAGCCGCTTCCAGGTTCTGCGGCCCGTTGCTATTGGCGGCATGGCAACTATCTTCCAGATGCGTCACCGGCTGCACGGCGGCCTGTTTGTAGCGAAAGTGCTGCACACGGAGCTGGTGGAGCGGCCCGGCGTCGTGGCGAGCTTCCGTACGGAGGCGACGCACGCAGCGCGGCTGGGCAACCATCCCAATGCCATCCCGGTGTTTGACTTTGGCGAGTTGGGCGGCCTGTTCTTCCTGCTAATGCCGTATGTGGAAGGCGCGGACCTCGATCGCATCCTGCAGAAGGCTGGGCCGCTTTCCGCGGAGGAGATGCTGCAGATGGCCTCGCAGATTTGCAGCCTGCTGTGCCACGCGGAGGCAGAAGGCATTGTGCACTGCGATCTGACACCGGGCAACATCCGGCTGGACGTGTACGGCCAGTACCGTCTGCTGGACCTGGGCATATCGCAGGCAGCAGGCCCGCAGGAGCGGCCGTTTACCGGTGGAACGCCCCTGTACAGCAGCCCCGAGCAGACAGCAGGCGCCCCGCTGGACGTGCGCAGCGATCTGTATTCGCTGGGTGCGGTGATGGCGGAATGCCTGGGCGATGGGCCGGTCTTCCATGACGAGACGCTCGAGAAGATCTCGGAGCGGCACCGGCAGGGCAAGTGGCGCATGCCGGGTACGCTGCAGACGGAGGACCCGGTGGCCAGGCTGCTGCGCAAGCTGCTCAACGTGGACCCGGCCGACCGACCGGAAAGTGCCTACGAACTGGCCGGCATCCTGGACGCGCTGGGCTGGGCCCGCCCACAGTTCCGCCCGGGGCCGGTAGACAAGAAGCCGTTCTTGCGGACGGAAGCGGTCAGCAAGCGCAAACGGCTGGAATAGCTGGAACCGCATGACCTTGCACTTCGTCAGCGCGTGCTCCACGCTCGCTTCTGAGACGTGGGGATTCAGAAGCAGCCAAGAACCTTCGATCCCATGTCTCTGGGAGACATGGGGCACCCAGCACCAGCATCGGGATCCTTCGCTTGCTCAGGATGACAGACGAAGAAGTTTCTAGTCGAAGCGCCGAAGCCAGATGTCGCGCACGGAAATTTTGCAGGGTTGGCTTTCAATTTCAAAGCCGATCAGGCCCGCCTGGTTGTTAATGGATTGTGGGTCGTCGTCGAGGAACACAGCCATCAGCTGGCCGTTGATGATGTGCATCATGACGCCGCCGCGCGCGATGATTTCGTAGTCGTTCCAGTCGTTGACTCGGACGTAGCCGCCCAGCGCCAGCCGGTCGCCGATGTTGGCCACCAGCCGGTTGCCCTGGCCGGGCAAAGCTTCCGTCACCTGGCCGCGCCAGGCCAGGATGCCCTCCATGGTGTTTTCGCTGTACCACTGGCCGGTGTACACGGCGGCGGCCGGCCGCACGGGGTACCAGAAGTCGGCCTGCGGGCCGGTGAGCATATAACGGAGGTTGAACTCCGGGCCGCCGGGCACCTGCGGGCGCGTCCACGGAATGCCGGTCTGGCTCCTGTACTGGATGCCGCCACCCCCGCCCTTTTCGATGCGCATCTGTAGCTTCAGGGCGAAGTCGCGGGTCTTCTCCGCTTTGTAGACAATGTAGTTGTTGCCTTTGCGCTCATTCTCCTTTGTCTCGCCCACGATCATGCCGTCTTCCACGCGCCAGAACGAGGGATCGGCGTCCCAGCCGGTGAAGGTCTTGCCGTCAAACAGCGGGTGGAAGCCGGTGTGCTCGTCGATGTCGTACGGCGCGGGCTCGTGGAACTTCGGCATGCCGATGTACTGCCTGCCGTCAGCCCCGGTGACCGGCGGACGAGCCGGTGGGGACTCCAGCGCGGGCGACACCCGCTGTGCGACGGTTGGCAGACTCATGACGAGGGACGCCACAGCAACAACATGCGCAAGCTTCACGACACCTCCCTTCAGCGATGCCCGAAGACGTCCACGCCGCCATCCTGAGCGCAACGAAAGTATCCCGATTAAGCTGAGTGTTCGCCAGAATGTCTCAGTGTTCCTCGCGAGAAAGCCCGGAAGCTGTCTTGCATGCGATGAGTGCCTCGGGATGCTTCGCTGCCTTCAGAAAGACGGCTGCGAAAAGGGGCTTGGCGTTGCCGCCAAGCCTCTGAGTGAAAGACCACGCTAGAAAAGAATCTTCAATGCCAGCTGGATGCTTCGGTTGTCGGCCTGCGCCGCGCCGGTGGCGGTGGATGTGATCTTGCCAACGGAAGTGGGCGTGCCGAGAGCGCCCGAAGGGTTGGCAAAGATGGCATGGTTCAGAATGTTGTAGGCCTCGCCGCGGAACTGCGCGGTCAGCCGCTCGTAAATCTTGAAGTTCTTGATTGCCGAAAGGTCGAAGGCAACGGTGCCCGGGCCGCGGCCGGTGTTGCGCGTGACCCAGCCCTGCAGGTTAGGAATGGGGCGCGCAGCCGATACGTAGTTGCCGGGTGTGCCGGTAAAGGTAGCCACGTACGGCGACTGCGAATAGGCCGTGGGATCGAACCAGTTGCTGATGCCGCGGTCACCCTTCTTGTACGAGCTTTCTACCGTGCGGCCCGGTGCCAGGTACACCCGGCAGCCGATGTAGTTGGCAAACGAGCAGCCCGAGCCGGCGATGTTGAAGGGGTAGCCTGACCGGAGCTGGATAGCAGGCTGCAGAGACCATCCACCGGCCAATGCCGCGCCCACCCCGTGCTGCAGGAGATCGTGGTTTGAGCCGAACGGCAGCTCATATCCGCCGGAAATGACAGCGCGGTTGCGCGTGTCGAAATTCGAGTACGAGTGATCGAACGAGGTGGTGGTTGCGTACGACGAATCGTTCGCGCCTGCCTCACCGGAGATGTTGTCGAGGTTCTTGGACCACTGGTAGCTGCCCAGGAAGTAGAGACCGTTCTTGTTACGTTTTTCTACCTTGACGGAGCCGCCGTTGAAGTTTGCCGATCCCAGCGTGGAGCTGGTCAGGATGCCGGGGCCGAACTGCGGGAACGGCCGCACTGTCAGAGTCGCGGGAACCACGAACGGGTACTGGATGTACATGTTCTGGTCGTAACGCTTCCACATGTGGTGCGTGTTGCTGCCGGTGTAAGCCATCTCCAGCACCAGGCCGTGACCCAGGTCCTGCTGCAGGCTGGCATTCCACTCCTGCGTGAGCGGCTGCTTGTTGAACGGGAAGATGGAGAACGGCGCCGGAATGGTGGTGGACGTGGTGGGGTCCGGATAGAGGTTGTTGGTGAACACGTTATTGAACGACTGCTGGTAGTACAGCGGCGCGGCATAGCGCGTGAACTGCAGCTCGTTGGTGTTCAGGTTGTCGAAGTAGATGCCGTAGCCGGCGCGGACCACGGTTCCGGGCTGCACTTCATACGCCAGGCCAACGCGCGGCATAAAGCCCTTGTGGAACGGCTGGATAATGCCCGGCTGATAGGTGCGGCTGGTGTCGATGTACGGCAGGTAAGCCGCCGGAATGACCGAGGGCAGCTTGGTAAAGGTGATTTTGCCGGTACCCGGGTCCAGCGATCCCTCAAGCTGGTTTTGCTCGTGGAAGGGCTGGTTGTACTCCCAGCGCAGGCCCAGGTTCGCCGTCAGGCGATGGCCGATCTGCCAGGTGTCGCTGATGAACGCACCGTAGGTGTTGTCGCGGTAGTGGCCCAGCGTGGTGCCTGCGTTGCCGTTGCAGCCGGAGGTGCACAGGCCGCGCGCGTAGTTCTGGAACTTGTTGTAGAGGTAGGTCTGGCCATTGATCGTGTAGCTCTTGCTGCCGATGGGGCAGTTGCCCGCCGACGTGATGTTGTTAGGATCGTCCGGACCAGTGGGAACATACCCTGCCGTACGGGTTGCGGCGGTGCAGTTGTCAAAGGTGGCAGTGCCGCGCGCATTGTTGTCTGCGATCTGCCACAGACGGCGGTTCTGCC
Source organism: uncultured Terriglobus sp. (assembly GCA_964242065.1). Taxonomy (GTDB): domain Bacteria; phylum Acidobacteriota; class Terriglobia; order Terriglobales; family Acidobacteriaceae; genus Terriglobus. The sequence goes on from CAXTBQ010000019.1 coordinate 30,683, forward strand.
CTTGGAAGCCGACCTTGAGCGTGTGGGCTCCAAGCACGTCCGACAGCGTGTCGCCGACGCTGATTACGTTTTCGTGGCCACCCTGGTCGCCCGCGCCGTCACCTACTGAGGAGAAGCCTTGAATAGTAAACGCCGCGCGGCCGTTCTGCCGGGAACTGGTGGCACCCGTCAGGTTGCTGAGCCCTTCCGCCGCAGCCCAGTTTCCGTTGGGACCGGCGCTCTGCAGGACGCCCAGCGTGATGTTGTAGAACTCGTTCCAGCCGATGCGTGCTTCGTTCACCAGCTTGGAGGTGATCAGGTACGTGTCGCCCAGCACGGCATTGCGTCCCAGCAGCGGGTTGGACGTGGAGCTGCCGGTGACGGTCGGAGTAATCTGCGCGGAGTTGAAGTTCACGTACCGGCCAAACATGGTGTGCTTGCCCGACAGCGTGACATCGCCCCGCACCGTGAACTGGTCGTAGTTATCGCTGAACGGCAGCGTGAGCGAGTAGTTTGAGGTACCCAGGACGCTGGGGGTGTCAGAGGTCACGGTGGGATAGGTCGGGTTCAGTGCCAGCGCTGCCTTGTTCGTGACGGCGAAACCTGCTGGATTGGTCTTGCTGTAGGAGTAGCCGCCGCTGGCACCCGGCAGTGCCTGGCTGCTGCTCGCGTCCCATGTGCCGTTGAGTTCGCCCTGGGTGGGGAACAGCGCCGTCAGCAGCAGGCCGCGCTGCGAACGCTGGCCCTCATATCCGCCAAACGCAAAGAGCTTGTTCTTGAAAATGGGGAAGCCGGCAGTCGCGCCGAACTGGTGCCGATAGAAGTCGGGCTTGGGGTTGAACACCTGTGTGCCGTTGATGGTGCTGTACGCGGGCGCGAAGTAGGCGCGGGCGTCGAAGATGGCGTTGCGCGAGTAGTCATATGCAGTGCCATGCAGCTTGTTGGTGCCGGACTTGGTCACCATGGACACCACGGCCTGGCCCTGGCCGTACTCCGTGGAAAAGGTGGAGCGGAGCAGGTTGAACTCCTGCAGTGCGTCCACGTCCGGCAGAAGCGACATGTTGTTGAAGCGCACGGAGCGGACGTAGGTACCATCCAGCACGTAGTTGGTTGAGTTGCCGCGGCCGCCGTCAACCGTGATGTACAGCTGGCGGGAGCTGGTGGCCGTGCCGGTCTGCGCCGGGCTGCCGGTCTGGCCGGTCTGCACAGGCGAAACGCCGGGTGCCAGCGTGGCCAACTGCAGCACGTTGCGGCCATTCAGCGGCAGATCGTTCACCTGCTTCTGGTCGATGACCTGGCCCACGGTCGCTTCCTGCGTCTGCAGCTGCGGCGGCAGGGTGGTCACTTCTACGGTCTCGTCTGTGCCGCCCACGGCCAGGGTCACGGAGCCGTTGGCGGTTTTGCCGATCTCCACCGGCAGCGTGGGAATCTGGCTTGCCTTGAAGCTGGTCTTCTCCACGCGCAGGCGGTAGTTGGCCGGTGGAATGTTGGGAATGGACCACTCGCCCGCGTCGTTGGTGGTGGTAGTGCGTTCCGCGCCGGTGCCGATGTTGATCAGGTGGACTGTGGCTCCGGGGACCGTGGCGCCGGTGGCGTCGGTGACACGCCCCGCCGCGTCAGAACTGGAGCTGGCCTGCCCCCACGCAGCGGGCGCGGCTGCGCTGAACACAGCCGCGGACAGTGCCGTCATCACAGCCGCAAAGGACAGGCGGCGTGCAGCGCGAAGCACAACCCTGTTCCACGTGCCTGCGCCTGTTTGTGTGAGTTGCTTGCTGCGAGCGTACATCGTGTTGCCTCCAGAAACTACAAAGCCAAACGCCTGCCTGTGCGGCTTCCTTTTGGCAGGAGCAGCGGCCTCGTGTACGGACCGGAGCTCCGGCGCATCAGACGCACCGGCATGGGCAAACTGCGCGTCTGTGACGTCTCAATTTCCCGGCAGACGGAGAGCATTTTTTTGTGACAGCGGATTATGCCACAGGAAAAGAACGGTTGTGAATTGGGCAGCGCGGGATTTCGGAAGCCTGCGGGCTTTCCTATGAAACGTCTCAACTGCGCTCGTCTTTTTTGGAAGCTGCCCTCCGGAAAGGAGCTGGGTAGTTCCTTCTTGTGTGTTTCAGTTCTGGCCGGCTTGTCCGCTCGCGAGGGCAATCTGCGGATCGCCGTACCGCGCTTCGTAGAATGAAAACCCTGGCGATCCCTGGCAGCTCTGAACTCGTACGATCTGACACTTGTGACCCCCGACGGCTCGCTGCTGCGCTATGCGAGCAGGGCCACCTGCGCGCCCATGCGGTTTGACGTATCTGCCCTCTGCTCGGCCGGCATGCATGCGGTCACGTCTTTCCCTGCACTCGGCACGAGTTGGCGGATGGCGTTCTCTGAACCGCGGTCACACCAGCATCTCACCAATCATCGGCGGCTCCTAAGTGGGCACGCCTCAGGAGATGAGCACTATGAAGATTCAAAGCGTGCAGCACTTGATGACCACCGCACTGAGCTACATCCTGGACATGGAAGAGAAGATCGGGTCCGCCGCGCCGAAGATGGCGGAGGCCTCCTCCAATCCTGAACTGAAGGAGCTGTTCAGCAAGACCGCCACCAAGAGCAAGGAGTATGCGCAACGGGTGGAAGACGCCTTCAAGAAGCTGGGCGAGCAGGTACAGCGTAGTGACAACCACATTGTGCAGGCGATGATCACGGAGGTTGAAGAGATGATCAAGAACACCGACCCAGGCCCGGTGCGCGACTCTGCCTTGATCGTGGCGGCCAACCAGCAGCAACTGTTCCGTGTAGCGTCATACGGCTCGGTTGAGAGCTACGCCCAGACCATCGGCAAGCAGGACGCTGCCCAGGGCCTGACGGAGAGCCTGGAAGACAGCAAGGGCGGCGACAAGAAGTTCACCGAGCTGGCAGAGGGCACCATCAACCAGCAGGCGGCAGAGGCAGGAGAAGCCGTCGCCGCATAGTCACCGTTGTTTCTTACGCAAGAGGGTGCCCGCCATACGCGTGCACCCTCTTTGTCTTGACCCTGTCGAACACGAGCACGAGAAACGCAGCGGAACGCCGCACATGCATCTCTTGCCAGATCAAAAGGTGGGTGCCTTCACCGCGTCCTGTGAGGTGAGGTACTTGACCCAGAAGGCGTCGCGCTCCGGGTCCGCAAGCGGCATGGGGCGGAAGTGCTGGCCCAACTCCATAGTCTGCTTTGCCGTGGACGTGACCGCAGGCCATTCAGGCAGGCCTGCTGCGTCCGGTGAGCCGGTCTTGGTGAAATTGACAATGTAGTCGGAAAGGAAGCGGCTGACCTCGCGGTCCTTGTCAGTCCAGGGCCGGTCGAGCTTGTCAAGATTGGCAAAGGCGTAGGGCAGTTCGCCCGTGTGGAACGCGCCGAACTCCGGGTGCTGCGGCCACGGGATGGCCTGGTCCATGTAATAGGTGTAGGTGGCAGAGTGGTTGTGCTGCGCTCGCCGCGCACCCAGCAGCCACTGGTTCACGCGGTTGCGGTCGTGGCTCATGCTCTCACTGGCCGCTGCGACACCTTCGTCACCGTCAATGACCGGGTAGAGCTTAAGGACCTCATCGACCTGGTCGCCGTAGCTTGCGCGCAGCCGCTGCTTGTAGGCCTCCAGTGCGCCAGCCGCACGGGTAAGGGTGCGTGCATCCTCGGACTGGTAGCCCGTCATCAGCGGCACATCGCTGCCCGTGCCGTCCTCCATGGCTGCGGAAGGCGAGTCGGTCAGGAACCAGCCATCGACGACCGGGCGGAAGCGAACGCCCTGCGGTGGCGGAGCCTTCATCAGCTCTGCCGCGGGGATGGCGCGCAGGTCCTTCAGCGTCGCCGCGCCGCGTGACTGCGCGTAGAGTTCGCCTTCGTGCTCGGCGTCGTGTAGCGGGGTGTTCACCGCGCTGGTGTGGCCCAGGCCGCTGTCGGCAATGGCTCCGCGCAACGAGCCTTTTGCCAGCGGCGAGCCCATGAGCGCACCCACAGCGAATGCGCCCGCGGACTGGCCCCAGATGGTCACCTTCTTCGGATCACCGCCGAAGGCGCGGATGTTGCTGCGCACCCAGTGCAGCGCTTCCAGGCAGTCCAGCAGGCCGTAGTTGCCGCTGCTGTGGTTGGACGACTCCGCCGTGAGCGCCGGGTGCGACAGGAAGCCGAACACGCCCAGACGGTAGTTGATCGTGACGACCACGATGCCCTGCTGCGCCAGGTTGGTACCGTCGTACATGGCGATGCCGCCTGAACCCTCGTTGAAGCCGCCGCCGTGAATGAACAGGAGCACGGGCAGGTTGCCCGTCGCGCTTGCCTTGGGCGTCCACACGTTTAGGAACAGGCAATCTTCGCTCGCATCGTTCTGCACCATGAACTCGCGAGTCCAGGGCAGGGTGTCGCGACGAAGATTTTGCATGCAGGCGCTGCCAAATTCACGCGCAGAACGGGTGCCCTGCCACGGTAACGCGGGGGCGGGTGGCTGCCACCGCAGGCCGCCGACCGGCGGAGCTGCATAAGGAATGCCTTTGTAGCTGGTGATCCCTGAGGCCGTGGAGCCGGTCAGCGCGCCCTGCGCGATGTGGACGGTTTGCCCGCGCGTGACCGTGGTCGTGAGCAGGATCAGCGTCGCAGTAGCCAATCTGAGGAAGGTGCTTGCTCGCATGGATGTGGCTTCGGCTCTTGAGCAGGTCATGTATCTCCCTCGCGCTAACCGGCAAAGGCGGTCCCGCGCTGTACGAAGTCACTCGCGCCCGTGGAGAGATCCGTTCGTACGAGCGCGCCATTCTCCACGGTGTACTTGTATGTGTCAGCGGGTTGACTGGCATGGGCAAACCAGATGGGCGTGTCCTCGCCAAAGATCAGCGCCAACTCGCTTGTGGTGCAGGTGGGCAGGTAGCTGTTCAGCACCCGCGGATCGTAGAAGCGGAACAGCAGAAATCGCCCTTCTTCCGTGCGGACCCGCAGCAGCGTTCGGAGGTGGCGGCGGACACTGCGGAGCGAGTTCTCACTTTGAATGAGGATGCCCCAAGCATGTTTCCAACCACGCAGTAGCAGCTGATCGGTGATGGTATCGCCGGGCTGCACTTCCAGCAGAAAGGGCGCGGCGCGCTCCAACTCCGGGTCGAGTTGCCCAGCAAAGAGGCAGCTTTTTTCCCGGTACGATCGCTGTACCAGGTCGTAAATCGCTGGATTCCGCGCACAGTCCAGCACCGCGTATATGCGGACCGGGCGCACCGAGTCAGCCGGCCAAAAAGTCCGCTTGAGACGCGCCAGTTCCGCTCCCGTCATGCGGCTTTCCTTGCAGCGGCGGCGGCTGCGGCCTTTGCACACTCCTCGCAGAAGGGGACACCGCTTTCCGAGGCGCTGCGCAGAACAGCCGCCGTGGCGGCACCATCAGTTTGCGCGGAGAACGTGTCGGCCTCCATGGCAGGCCGCGGGCTGGGTGCCGGGGCGCTGGCGGCGTTGGCGGTCCTCCTGATGACGTGAGACTGAGCAGCGGGTGCGGCTTCTTTTTCCGCGGCACGCCACGCGGTAGGAAGTGCCGGCAGGCGGTGCACATGCATCTCTCCACTGCTGAGTTGATAGGCCAGATGTCGAAGCACCTGGTCATCACCCGTGCGCCAGGGGGACACCCCGGCACTGCCGGATGCCGCAGCATACCAACGCAGATCGGCCATGCTCCCCGGCTGGGACCGGAACTGCGTCAGCCAGTGGAAGGCTGCTTCGCGATCCGCAAAGGTCTGCGCTTCACCGGCGGCCGTGCACCCCTGCCAGGTGTGGAAGTCCCAACGCGAAGATGGCGGTCCGACAGTACGCTGCGCGCCCGGCAATGTCATGCTCTCCCTGGCGGCAAGTGTAGCGCCGATCCGCCGGAGTCAAAAACTCCACCGCGACCGGCGCCGGTACAGCTACTTGGGCGTTACGTGGAACACGCCGCCGGCTTTGTCATCTTCCAGCATCCAGAGGCTGCCGTCGGGTGCCTCTTCCACGTCGCGGATGCGGTGTCCCACGTCGTAACGCTCCGCGGCGGTGGCACCGCCCTTGCCGTCAAAGGTGATCACGTTGATGGTCTTGGTCGCCAAGCCGCTGATGAGCGCGTCACCGTTCCACTTGGAGAACACATTGCCCTTGTAGAACATGATGTTGCCGGGCGCGATCACCGGGTTCCAGTAGATGACCGGCTTGACCAGGTCAGACCGCGTATCGGGGCTGGCGATGGGCACGCCGTTGTAGTTCGTCGAATACGAGACCAGCGGCCACCCGTAGTTCTTGCCCTTCTCGATCAGGTTCAACTCGTCGCCGCCCTTGGGGCCGTGCTCCACCTCCCACAGGCGTCCGTCCGGGCCAAAGGCCATGCCGTAGGGTGTACGGTGGCCTGTGCTCCAGGTCTCCGCCGGTGTCAGGTTCTCGCCATTGGGAAAGTTGTAGGTACGGACCACGGGCGCGGTCTTTGCAGCTTCCGTGTCGGAGGGCGGATCGATCACGGGCACGGTGGGTGTGCCCTTTTTGCCGGCCATGGGGTTGCCGGGGGCGGGCTTGCCGTCGAGCGTGAGGCGCAGAATCTTGCCCAACGGCTGGTTGGGGTCCTGAGCCGGCGTAAAGCGCTGGCGATCGCCCACCGTCAGGTAGAGGAACTTCTTGTCGGGCGAGAACGCGATCTGCGCTCCGAATTGGCCGCCCTGCCCGCGTTCCCCGTCGCGCCAGATGACCTTGAGGCCGTCAAGGCTAGCGGAATTCTGGCCCAGCGTGAGCTTTGCGCGGGCCAGCGCAAGGCTCGATCCGCCCGGCTCGCCCGGCTCGGAGTATGTCAGGTACACGTTGTGGTCGCTCGTATAGTTGGGCGAGAGGAACACTCCCAGGAAGCCGCCTTGACCCTTGTAGAGCACCTCTGGTGCATTGCTGACGTCGATCTTGTCGCCGGCCGGCGTCATCAGCACCAGACCGCCGCTCTTTTGCGTAATGAGCATGCGGCTATCCGGCAGAAACGCGATGCGCCACGGCCACGACAGCGTACCCACCTGCTTCATGGTGAAGGGCAGGTTGGTGTCGCTCTTCTGATTGCCTGCATTTACTTGCGCCACGGCACCTGCCGTGGACATCCCTGCCAAAACCCAACCCAACACTGACAATTTCACTGGCCACATTTCCCTTCCGGTGGATGTTGCTTGCGGTACACACAGACCGGACCGGCCTTGCACGGCCCGTTTGCGACGGCTGCTTTCCCGCGAACACTCGTACCTCCCTCTTATAGCATTTGGCGCGGCAGCAACCTCCCGCGCAGCCGCCCTGGCTCCTTGCGCTCCGCGGGCCCGCTGCCGGTAACCAATTTTGCGCGCGCACGGTTCGCCGAGGCAGCAGATGGCGTCCTATAGGTCCATGCTGGTGCCGCAGAGCATTCGCGAGTTCTTTCGCTGCAAGGTGCTGCGTCCGCTGTTGCGGCTGCTGCGGGGCGGGGTGACGCCGCGGCGGCTGGCATGGAGCCTGGCGCTGGGCATGGCCATCGGCATCAACCCGTCTGTGGGGCTGACCACGCTGGCCGTGGTGCTGCTGGCATGGATGTTCGGGTTGAACCAGTTGGCATCGCTGATCGGCACGCACCTGGTGGCGCCGCTGCACATCCTGCTGTTTCTGCCGTTTATTCAGCTGGGCGTCTACCTGTTCCGCACCCGCAGGCTGCCCCTGAACCGGAAGCAACTGGAGCACCTGAGCCACCACCCCATGCGGATGCTGCATGAAATATGGCAGTGGGAGTGGCACGCTCTGGTGGTGTGGGCCGTCATAGCCGCCGTGTTAACGCCGCTGATGGCAATCTATCTTCGACGCGCGCTTGTTCTGCTCATGCGGCGGCACCGCGCCCTGCTGTACTCAAGGCAGGCCGTGCACTAGAGAGAACGCCGGCGCTCACGACCATTACGGAGGCACCGGCTTTTGCCTGCGGTTAGAAGCGATACACAAAGCTGGCGGAGGGTTCCGCGCTAACGCGCCAACTGCCGGTGCTGATCGCTGAGTTGTAGAAGTTGGGCGCGCGGTAGAACAGCCCTCGACCTTCAAGCCGCAGTGCCAGCTTGCGCTGCGTGTACGGCATGGCGATGTCAAATCCGGTCTCCAGCAGGCCGGCACCACGCCACTGGTTTGGCCCGCCCAGGGTCGGCACAAAGTCAATGGCACCGCCGCCAATGTTTACAAACGGCTGAAACGGGATGTGCTTGGGATGGAACTGGTAAGCGCCGGTGGCCTCATGCGTGGTCGTCGGGATGGGCGAGGTCTGGCGCGCGCTGGATCCGGTCTGGTTGTAGCTGAAACGCTCAGTGTAGTGCTGGTAGCCGTAGTTCACCTCGACGCCGGCCCAAGGCACCGGATGGAATTGCAACGAAGTGAGAAAACCAACGGACGAGGTATTGCTCTGCAGCTGGTTCGAGACGGTCCGGGTAACGTTGACGCCCTGCGACACCGCACTATAGGTGTAGGGTCGCGGATTATCGGTAAGCGTTTCCAGGTAATTACCCGTTGCGCCGACTGAAATGGCTGCGCCGTGCAACTTATAGAACTGCGCCGGCGCACTTACCGCTGCGAGAAGAAGGGCGAAGGTGGAAAACGTGTTGGTGCGAAGGGTGGTCACAGTGTCTCCAAAAGATTGCGCAGATCCGCATGCGCGCCATGTGGCACGTAGAGGGCGGGGTGTTGATCGGGTGCGGTGCGAGCGTGCGGCACTGCGTGTGTTTAGCGGCGCGTTTCGCGAATTCCTCGGCAGGCGCGCTCTGGACGGGGTCGAATAGCACCATGTCGACCATGGCGCTGTGTGTCTTTGTCACATAGAGGTTTGCCGCCACAGTCGCCGTTGCCAACCTCTACGCTGCCGTGTCAGCAACGGCGGCAAGTGGCGACGGATGACGCAGATGGCTTCTCTGCTGCTCGCGGCTTCGCTGAAAGGTGCGCCTGTTCGTCCCGCCGCATGCTTTGGGCCAGTACGACTGGAATGCTGCTTTCTGCATCACCAGGCATCTATGAGTACAGGGAGACCAAGCGATGAGTGAACAGGAAACGGCGATTCTGGCTGGCGGTTGTTTCTGGGGTATGCAGGAGCTGCTGCGCGACTACCCCGGCGTCATCTCCACGCGTGTGGGGTACAGCGGCGGCGAGGTGGCGAACGCGACCTACCGCAACCATGGCTCGCACGCAGAGGCGGTGGAAATCGTGTTCGATCCGTCAAAGCTGAGCTTCCGCACGCTGCTGGAGTTCTTCTTCCAGATTCATGACCCCAGCACGCCCAACCGGCAGGGGAACGATCGCGGTGCCAGCTACCGCTCGGCAATCTTCTATACAACCGACGAGCAAAAGAAGGTTGCCGAAGAGACGATTGCCGACGTGAATGGTAGCGGCCTGTGGCCCGGGAAAGCCGTCACCGAGGTAAAAGCGGCCGGACCCTTCTGGCAGGCAGAACCGGAGCATCAGGACTACCTGCAGCGCATACCGTACGGCTATACCTGCCACTGGGTGCGGCCGGACTGGAAGCTGCCCAGGCGCGAAGCGGGCGTTGCCGTGACCGTGTAAGTACGTGGTCTGCCGTTCGTCATCTTGAGCGGGGCCTCCCGTTTCAAGAATCCTTCAGTTCGGGCCGTTTTCTCAGGAATTATCATCCTGAGCGGAGCACGTAGTGCGGAGTCGAAAGCCTGCCCTGAGCTTGCCGATGGGGACCTGCTTTTCTTCCCGGGCTGCACTGCTGCTCCGGGCAAACAGCAGGTCCCTCCACTACGCTGCGCTCCGGTCGGGATGACAAAGGTGGATAGAACCGGTTACCGCAGCGGCACCAGAAGTGTCTCCCGCCGGACCGGCAGGCACATGCGGTCGTTGCAGGCCTGGTAGCGAAGAAGGACGTGGATCGCGTCGCCCGCCGTGTGCGGCGCAGCCTGCAGCCGAAGCACAAAGCCCGCCGACCCATCAAACACCAGGGAAGGTTCACCGGGGAGCCGCTTCGGGCGTCCTTGATCGACACGAAGCAACTGCACTGGATCGTTCTTCGCAACTGCAATCTCCGTTGCCAGCGGGCTATCGTCAGGCCCGGCAAGCGCGTACAGGTGCCAGCCGGGATCGATCGCGGCATACACCTGCACGGCAAAGCGGCTCCCCGGCTTCCCGTGCCCGGCGGTAGCCTTCCCGATAGACCAATGCACCGGGTTGAGCGCGCGCGGTTCGGTTTGTGCCGCCGCCGGCAGCAGGTACGCAGCCTGCATGGCCATCCATACGACAGCGCGGAGAAACATGCTCTAGCGCTCCGCCACCGTCGTGAACGCCGCCTGCACCACGCGGTGGGTGCGCGTGTCCTGCACCCACGCCACAATGCCGAGCTTCTTCGGATCCATCGATACCTCGCGGCTCAGGAACTCAACCGGCCCGAACAGCTCATTGCCCTTCTCGAAGGACAACAGGTAGTCCTGGAGGCTGCGCTTTACGGCAACAGGATCGAAGCTCTGCTCGAAGGTCTCCGCTTTGCCCGGGTGCAGCGGCGAACCCCATGCCGGATCGCTGCCTGTGGCGCGCACCACCATCCGGTGGACGCGGACACCGTTCTCGCCGCTGTAGCGCACGTTGTCTTCCACCAGGGCGAAGTTGACAACCAATTGCGGCGGAAAGGCGGCAGCCTCGCGCGAGCGAGAGGCCACGGCGATGCTGTCGCCGGGCCATGGAGCTAACTCCTCCGCCGTGGCCGCTTGCAGCATGGCCGCTTTGTCTTCGCGGACCGTCGCGGTGGCCTGCAGCACGCCATCGCTGCCTCGCGTGGCCGCCAGTTGCAGATGCACACCGGACGGCCGTGCCTCCTGCACACCCAACAGCCGCGTAAGGCCCGTGTACACCTCGGCCGCGCCCTCGCGGGTGGCACCGTACAGCGGCATGCGCTTGCCATCCAGGAAGTAGACGGGCGTATTGCCCACACCCATGACTTCTGCGCGCTTCCCCGAGGCCGGATTGGCAAGCGGGTCTGGCTCGGGCGTGTGTTGGTCCCACTCCAGCAGTACCGCTTCGCTGCTGGAGTAGGTTTCGAGCAGTGTTTCCACCGCGGCGTCCGCACCCGCGCAGGGCAGGCAGCCGGCTCCGGTAAACAGCTCCACCAGCACCGTGTGCCCGGGAGTGCTTGGCGTACGTGCAGGCGGCGTGAAGGGCACGGGGCGCAACGAAGCGTAGACGCGGTCCAGATCGCCCTGCAGACCTTCGGCGTTGCCGCCATGCGCACCCTTGTACATCTCCAGCAGCAGCGTTCGCTGGCGTGCGGTCACGTCGCCCAGCAGGGCTGCCTGCTCCATCTGCTCCAGGGCCTCCGGCGTGTGCCCGTCTTGCAGCAGCAGTTCTCCGCGCAAAGCGTGCAACTGCGCGCTCCACGGCTGCAGCGCCGTGACCTTGTCGAGCAGCGGACGCGCAAGCGTTGCGTTCTTCTGCCGCACATACACCGCCGCCAGTGCCAGCAGCGTGGCCGCGCGAGCCTCGGTGTACTGGCCGTGCAGCTCCTCTGGCGTGGGCATCTCAGATTGCAGCTCGCCATACATCCGGGCCATGCCGCGGAGGAATGTGGCTTCCGTCAGGTTGCGCTGGCTATCCTCTGCCAACTTCTGTGCCAGCGGCAGCAGGACGCCCGCGTCCGCCAGCAGGGCAGCCTCGTTCGACTGTTCGCGCCAACGCTGATAACCCTTGTCTGCATTGGAAACGTTCACCTGCACCTGGTCGCGTATTTCCGCCGTACGCGTGGGGAACGAGCGCAATAGCAGGCGCAGCGCCGCTTCCTGCACGCTGTCAAAGTACTTGCTGTCCTGGTACTCCACGGAAAAGGTGCGAAGCGCCTTGAGCCGCGCCTCAGGGTCGGCAGTGGCCATGGCCGCGCGGTAGGCCACCTGGTCGGCGGGCAGCTGCCGGTCAGCATCGTTGGTCTGCGCCCGCGCCGGCAACCCAAAACCGAGCACCAGCACGGCAGCGACAGCATGTTGGAGCACAGTGGGCACGCACACTGAATCTAGCGCATCGGCAGGCCCCCGCGTACGCTCAACGGTATGCAGGTCCACCTGATTGACGGCACCTATGAGCTTTTCCGCCACTTTTACGCCTGGCCTTCCATGCGCGATGCCCAGGGCCGGGAGGTGGGCGCTGTCAAGGGCGTGCTTGCCTCCATCCTGTCGATGACGAAGGAAGGCGCAAACCACGTGGGCGTGGCGACCGATCACGTGATCGAGTCGTTTCGCAACCGGCTGTGGCCCGGCTACAAAACCGGCGCGGGCATCGATCCGGACCTGCTGAGCCAGTTCCAACTGTTGGAAGATGCGGTGCGGGCGCTGGGCATGACGGTTTGGGCCATGGAGGAGTTTGAAGCCGATGACGCATTGGCCAGTGCCGCCGCGCTGGCGGTCGCGGACAACCGCGTCGACCGCGTCGTCATCTGCACGCCGGACAAGGACCTGGCCCAGTGCGTGCGCGGCAGCCGCGTGGTCCAACTGGACCGGCGCAAGCGCCTGGAGCGCGACGAAGCCGGTGTGGTGGACAAGTTCGGCGTGCCGCCTGCCTCCATCCCGGACTATCTGGCGCTGGTGGGCGATACCGCGGATGGCTATCCCGGCCTGCGCGGCTGGGGTGCAAAGTCTGCGGCGGCGGTGCTGGCGAGGTTTGGACACTTTGAAGCCATCCCGGGGGATTCGCGCGAGTGGCAGGTGAGCGTGAACAACCCTGCCGGCCTTTCGCACACGCTGCGGGAGGAGTGGAGCCAGGCCCTGCTGTTTCGCGAACTGGCCACGCTGCGCATGGATCTTCCGCTGTTTGCGACGGTGGACGCCCTGCGCTGGACCGGCCCCACGCCGGAGTTTGCCGCGCTGGGCGAGCGGCTGGACGCGGCAAAGGTGGTCAAAGGCGAGAACGCAAGCCGCCCCGCTAGGAAGATTGCACCAACACGCCGCTCCCGGGCGGAGGCTCCCTTCAGCACGCGCCCGTGAGTCCAGATGCCCGTCGCCCACATCCCAGCAGGGAGACTTTCGATTGGAACGGTGAGGAAGACACCCATGAGTGCCTTGGAAAACAAGCAGATTGCCATCGTCGGCGGCGGCCCCGGCGGGCTTACGCTGGCCCGTCTGCTCCAGCAAAGCGGCGCAGAGGTCAAGGTGTACGAACGCGACGCAAGCCGCAGTGCGCGCGTCCAGGGTAGCGCCCTGGACCTGCATGAAGACTCCGGCCTGGCCGCGCTGGAAGCTGCCGGCCTGACGGATGCCTTCTGGGCCAATCACCGGCCCGACCTTGACCGGCTTCGCCTGACGGACGCACAAGGAACCGTGCTTCACGATCATCCGAGGCAGATGTCCGGCGCAGGAAAGCGGCCGGAGATCGAGCGCGGTCCTCTGCGGGAACTCCTGCTGGATTCGCTCGAACCCGGCACCGTGCAGTGGGCTTGCAAGCTGGATTCGGCAGAGATCCGGGGCAAACAGGTGCTGCTGCGCTTTGCAAGCGGAGAGACCGTGCTGGCCGATCTTGCTATCGGCAGCGATGGCGCGAACTCCCGCCTGCGCGACCTGGTCACGCCGATCCGGCCGCAGTACGTGGGTGTCGCGCTTGTGGAGGCCCTGGTGCCCAACGGCAAGAAAACGGTACCGGATTTGTGGGATCTGCTGGGCGGGTCGGCCCTGATCGCCCTTGGAGGCGAGCGAACCATCGGCATGGGCACCAAGCCAGACGGAAGCGTGCTGCTGTATGCGGGCCTGAAAACCAGCGACGATGCCGCGCGGAACAGCCTGGAACAGGCCCACGGCGCGGACGAGCGGGTGGAGTGGTTCCGGGCCAACTTTGAAGGTTGGAGCGCGCTCTGGGAGCCTCTGTTCCGGGAGGCCGCGTCCACCGTCTGGCGGCCGCTGCTGGTTTGCCCAGCCGATCAGCATTGGGCGCCGAAGCCCAACGTCACGCTGATCGGCGATGCCGCCCACGTGATGCCGCCGTACGCAGGCGAAGGCGTGAACATGGCCATGCTGGATGCCCTGGTACTGTCGAAACTGCTGCGGACGGAGGCATCCGTTGCCCATGCAATCGCAGCGTACGAGCAGGAGATGTTTGCCCGGATGCGCGCCATCACGGCAGACACCATGGAAAACACGGAGATGTTCTATGCGCCGGACGCTGCGGATCGCGTGGTCGCGCTGTTTCGCGGCTTCGGCGGAAACGAAGCGATCCCACCCGCTGCGGAAGCTTGACCGGGCAAGCTGCCCTGCGGCACACCCTCACTTTCGGGTGTCCCGTGTCTCAAAGAGACATGGGACAAGAAGGTGTGCGGAGCTTCCAAGCCCATGTCTCAGAGGCGAGACATGGGCACCATTGCGCAGCGGCTGGGGTGCGAGCGGTGCCGGAGGAGCGTTCACGGTCAGGCTGCCAAATTCGACCCGACGCCGCTCCTCGCTACAATGACGGCTATGTCTTATGCGGCTGCGATGGAACACCTGTACGCGCTGAGCGGAGAGCTGGTTGCCGCGCCTGCCGGTGCTCCGCGCCGCAAGTTTGACCTCAACCACATGCGGGTGCTGGCAGCGGGCGTGGGCGATCCGCAAAAGCGCTTCCCTGCGGTGCTGATCGCAGGCACCAACGGCAAGGGATCCACCGCTGCCACGCTGGCCAGCGTACTCAGCACAGCGGGCTATCGCACCGGACTCTACACCTCGCCGCACCTCATCCGTGTGAACGAGCGCGTGCAAATCTCCAGCGGCAGCCCCGGGGCCAACTCCCTTCAGGACATCGGTGACGACACGTTTGCCCGGTTGTACTTTCAGGTGGATGACGCGGCAGATCGCCTGGTGACCGAGGGCAAGCTGCCCCACCCGCCCAGCTTTTTTGAGGTCATGACGGCACTCGCCTTTCTGGCCTTTGCCGAGGCCCGCGTGGAGATCGCCGTGCTGGAAGTCGGCCTGGGCGGACGCCTGGATGCCACCAACATCGTCGATCCGCTCGCTTCTGTGATTACCGACATCGCGCTGGACCACATGGAGTGGCTGGGCAGCACCATCACAGAGATCGCACGCGAGAAAGCAGGCATCCTGCGGCCCGGCGGCGTCCTGATTACGTTGCCGCAGCATCCTGAGGCGAATGCCGCCATTGGCGAAGTGGCGGTTGCACTGGATGTGACCGGCCTGAACGCCGCGGTCTACCTGCCGCCGCGAGAGGCTGCGAGCGGCACCTACCAGGTCCAGTTTGCAGGGGAGCCGCTCGTTGTCGCCTCGCCTCTGGAGGGCGAGCACCAGCGTCGGAATCGGGCGTTGGCCATCGCGGGCAGCTACGATCTGGCGACGGAGCGTGGTTTCACCGGC